>CALXGZ010000133.1 GCA_944387975.1 uncultured Faecalibacterium sp. | reverse complement strand
TCATCCCCTGCGAGTGCCCCCGCTTCCAGAGCGGCGACGCCAAGGGCCTGGTCAAGGATTCGGTGCGGGGCGATGACATCTTCATCGTGGTGGACCCGGGCAACTACAGCGTGACCTACAAGCTGTTCGGGTACGAGAACCACATGTCCCCGGACGACCATTTCTCCAACCTCAAGCGCCTGATCCAGGCTGTGGCGGGCAAGGCACACCGCGTGTCGGTCATCATGCCCAGCCTGTACGGCGGCCGTCAGCACCGCCGCGAAGTGCGCGAGAGCCTTGACTGCGCCGTAGCTTTGCAGGAGCTGCAGAACATGGGCGTGCAGAACATCATCACCTTCGACGCCCACGACCCCCGCGTGCAGAACGCCGTGCCCCTGCTCAGCTTTGACAACGCCATGCCCACCTATCAGGTGCTGAAGAGCCTGCTGCAGAAGATGCCGGACCTGTCCTTTGACAAGAAGGACTTCATGGTGGTCAGCCCCGACGAGGGCGCGATGAACCGCAACATGTACTTCTCCAGCGTGCTGGGCTGCAACCTGGGCATGTTCTACAAGCGCCGCGATTACACCACCGTCGTCAACGGCCGCAACCCCATCGTCGCCCATGAGTACCTGGGCGAGTCCGTCGAGGGCAAGACCGTCTTTGTGGCGGACGACATCGTCGCCTCCGGCGACAGCATGCTGGAGGTCGCCCGCGAGCTGAAGCAGCGCGGCGCGGCCCGCATCATCGCGGACGCCACCTTCCCGCTGTTCACCGCCGGGCTGAGCAAGTTCGACGCCGCCGTCGAGGAGGGCGTGCTGGACTTCATGGTGGGCACGAACCTGACCTACCGCAAGCCCGAGCTGCTCCAGCGCGACTGGTACCTGGACGTCGACGTCTCGAAGTATGCGGCATACTTCGTGCTGGCTTTGAACCACGACGTCTCGGTCTCGGCCATTGCCGACCCCATCCGCAAGATCGAGGCCCTGCTGGCCAAGCACAGCGCCGAGCTGGCCAAGTAATACGCACATACAAAGCCCCCGCGCCCTCTCCGGGCCGCGGGGGCTTTTTATTCCTGCCCTGCGGCGGGCGGCGGCTCGGGCGTTTGCTGCGCCTGGACGGCCTCCCTGTAGCGGTGGGCCCTGTCGTAAAAGGTGCTGCGCGCCATGCCGCAGGCCGCGGCGGCCAGCTCGATGGTCAGCTTTTTCGCCTTCCAGTCCTGGTACACCTGGGGGAAATTTTCCGGCAGGGGCGCGGCGCTGCGGCCGAAGCGGACGCCCCGGGCCTTGGCCGCCGCGATGCCCTCAGCCTGGCGCTGGCGGATGTTGACCCGCTCGTTCTCGGCCACGAAGGACAGCACCTGCAGCACGATATCCGCCAGGAAGGTCCCCATCAGGTCGCGGCCGCGGCGCGTGTCCAGCAATGGCATATCCAGCACCACGATGTCGACGCTCTTCTCCTTGGTCAGGTAGCGCCACTGTTCCAGCACTTCGTCGTAATCGCGGCCCAGGCGGTCGATGCTTTTGATGTAGAGCAGGTCGCAGTGGCGCAGGCGGCGCACCAGCGCCTTGCAGCGGCGGAGGAAAGGGCGTTTTTTTGCCCGGTACGACAAAAAGCGCCGCGCCGCCCGGTTCCCCGCGGGCAGCGCGGCGTTTTTCTCACAGCATGTTGGTCACAGCGTTTTGGCGGCGGCCTCCACCACATGGGCGGCCAGCACCGAGGTGGTCATCGCGCCGACGCCGCCGGGTACGGGCGTGATGGCGGCCACCACCGGCTCGGCCTCGGCAAAGCGGACGTCGCCGCACAGCTTGCCCTCCGGGCCGCTGTGGATACCCACATCCACCACCACCTGCCCCGGGGCGAAGCACCCGGCCCCGATGGCCCCGCGCCTGCCCATCGCCACCACCAGCACATCGGCATGGCGGCAGAGGGCGGGCAGGTCCCGCGTGCGGGAATTGCAGAGAGTGACCGTGGCGTTCTGGCGGTCCAGCAGCATGGCGGCGGGCTTGCCCACCACCAGGCTGCGGCCCACCACCGTGACGCGCCTGCCCTCCAGGGGGATGCCGTAGTGCCGCAGGATGTCGACGCAGGCCTGGGCGGTGCAGGGCGCGTAGCCCACGCCGCTGCCCGTGAACACCCCGGCCAGCGAGGCGTCGGTGATGCCGTCCACGTCCTTTTCGGGCGCGAGGGCGGCGCGGACGGCGCGGTCGTCCATCTGCGCGGGCAGCGGGCGGAACAACAGGCAGCCGTGGATGCTGCGGTCGCGGTTGACCTCGTCCAAAACGGCCAGCAGCTCGGCCTGCTCCGCCTCCGCGTCCAGCTGGAAGGGCCGCAGCGCGATGCCCAGCTTGGCGCAGCGGGCCTGCCCGCCCCGCTCGTAGGCGAGGTCGCCCTCCCGCGCGCCCACGCGCACCACCGCCAGCGTGGGGGTGACGCCCTGCGCCGTCAATTCGGCGGCGCGGGCGGCGGTCGTCTCATTCAGGGCGGCGGCCGCGGGGCCGCCTTTCAACAGCAATGCGCTCATCTCAGTGCCCTCCCAAGCGTGCGGCGACCCTGGCGTACACCGCCTCAGCCCGGGGCACATATTCCGCCCGCAGCGCGGCGGCGCGCCCGTCCAGTTCGGCGGCGTGGGCGCGGTCGGCCATCAGGCGGGTGTTCACCGCCACGTTCAGGCCCGCGGCCTCCAGCGCGGCGCGGCAGAACAGCGCCCCGCAGCCGGCGTCCGAGACGGCCAGCGCGCTGCCCTTGGCCTCGTACTGCTCCAGCAGGGCGACGGCCTCGCCGCAGGCCTCCATGATCTCGAGGGGGACGGCCGCGGCGGCGTCCAGCGCCCCGGCCATGACGGCGGGGCGGCTGGGGTCGTCCTTCGGGATGCCGTAGGCCTTGGCCAGCGGCGTAAAGGCGGCGGCGTCCGCCTCCACCAGCGCTTCCAGCCGGGCGCGCAGGGCCGCGGCCCGCTCGTTCAGGGCCAGGATATCGGCCTCGACGGCGGCGTATTTGGGCTTGCCCGCGGTCAGGCAGCCCACCATGTTGCCCAGGGCGACGCCCACCGCGCCCACCAGCGCGGCCGCGCCGCCGCCCCCCGGCGCCGGCGCTTTGGAGGCCAGCTCCGCCAAAAATGTTTCACAGCTTTTGTGCATCATTTCCATCTGTAGATCCCCCTCTCGGTGACGATCCCGTCCAGACGCACGTCCAGCGGCCCGGCCGCTGCGGCGTCCACTTTCTGCGCCTCGTAAGCGATGCCGTACACCGCCGCCCGGGCGCAGCGCGGCAGAAAACGGTCGTAATAGCCCTTGCCCATCCCCACGCGGCGGCCCGCCTCGTCGAAGGCGGTGCAGGGCACAAGGACGAGGTCGAGCGTCTCGGGCGGCAGGACCGCGGCGCGGGCCAGCACCGGCGTGCGGATGCCGTAGGCCCCCGCCTCCCAGCCGTCCACGGCGGCGGGCAGGGCCGCGGTCAGGGTAAAGCCCTCCCCGCAGACGGGGTAGGCCACCTCTTTGCCGCAGCCCGCCAGCAGGGCGGCCAGGTCCGGCTCGCCGCCAAAGGCCGCGTAGGCCAGCACCCGCCGCGCCTGCCGCCATGCGGCCAGCGACGCCGCCCGGGCGCAGAGGGCCGCGTCGGCCGCCCGCCGCGCCGCAGGGCCGAGGGCCCGCCGCGCCGCGACGCCCTGCCGCCGCTGGGCCGCCTTGGCGGCCGAAAGCTCCGTCTCAGTCATCAAAATAGAACAGCTCCTCGAATTTTTTGTCCAGCGCGATGCAGAGGACGAGGGCCAGCTTGGCGGTGGGGTTGAACTGCCCCGTCTCGACCGAGCTGATGGTGTTGCGGGAGACGCCCACCATCGCGGCCAGCTGCGTCTGGGACAGCCCCGCCGCGGCCCGCGCCTCCTTCAGGCGGTTTTTGAGCACGAGCTCCGACTTCATGGCATACCTCCTCACAGCCCCATCAAAAACCGCGCTGTAAAGGCCAGAAATCCAACCAGACAGCACAGGCCGCCCACCAGGTTGACCCTGGTTTTCAGCCGTGCATACATCCACAGGTGGACAAAGGCGGCGTAGCCGGTGGCGATGGCGGGTAATTCCCAGGCGTCCACCTCGGGCAGGCCCAGCCGGTCGGCCTGGAACACCCGCGCCAGCCAGAAGAAGGCGCACAGGGCCACCACCGCCAGGGCGCTGCGGGTCATGATGCGGCCCTGTACACGCTCCTCATATTCGCCGTTGCCCTCTCTGCGGGCTTTTTGCAGGATCTCATCCTTTTTCATGGCAGGCACCTCCTGTTTGACAAGTTTTATTTGCATCCAGTATAGCACAGCCAAGTTTACTTGTCAACACGGAGACGCAAAAAGCCCCCGCCGGAGCGGAGGCTTTCATGCGTCGGTCAGACCCCGAACCCTGCGATGGCCGCAAGCAGCGCCGAGGCGAGCCCCTGCAGGATCACCCAGCGGAGGACCACCTGCTCGTCGCTCCAGCCCAGGCGCTTGCGCGCGTGGTCGTGGAGGGGGGTCAGGGTATTTTTCAGCACGCTGATGTGCAAAAAGCGCTTGAGGCTGATCTTGACGATACCGAGGCTGCCGTCCACGATGAACACGGCCGCCGCCAGCAGGAAGGCGAAGGGGCGCCCCGACTTGAGCGCCAGCAGCGCCAGGAAAAAGCCCATCGCGCGGCTGCCGGCGTCGCCCATCAGGACGGTGGAGGGCTTGGCGTTGACCCACAGGTAGGCCAGCAGCGCGCCCACGAACACCGCCGTCGCGGTGACGTAGCTGCCCAGGCGGTCCGTGTAGAGCAGCGCGAAGGTGCCCATGCTGACCACCGCCAAACTGGCGGACAGGCCGTCCACGCCGTCGGTGCAGTTGACCACGTTGATGCTGGCCCAGATCAGAATGACGATCAGCAGCAGGTAGACCGGGTAGGGCAGCACGAAGTACCAGCGCAGAAACTGCACCCCGCAGCCGTTGAAATTCAGGTAGGTGACGCCAGCCACCGCGGCGATGACAAAATCGATCAGGCCCTTTTTATACTCGTTCCAGGCCGTGTCGGAGGCGTCGTCCAGATAGCCCGACAGCATCGACGCGATGAGCAGCACCATGTAAATGACCGTCTCGAGGTGGAAGGGCATGAAGGCCAGCGCCACCAGCACCACGCACAGCACGAAGATCAGCCCCGCGCCCCGGGCCTTGCCCTTGGACAGCGTGCCGTCCACCGCGAAGGCGCGGCCGTGGTCCTGCGGCAGGCGGCCGCGGAACAGGTTCGTCAGCAGCGCCGTCAGCACGAACGCCAGCACCAGCGCCAGCGCATCCACGCCGCGCGGACCCAATACGGACAAAAGAATTGAAACCATGTTTGCTTCCTCGTTTCCCATTTTTATGATCCTTTGCTCTACAGAGGAAGTGTACCATGACCAGACAAAAAAATCAATCGTATAAACTACTATAAGCGCCCCGCAGCGAAATTGTGCATGCCCCGCCGCGGCATAGGGGAAGCCCCCGCGCCTCAGCCGAACAGTTCGCTGTGCGTACCGGTGCGGGCCATCGTCAGCACCAGCACGTCGTCCTCTATGCGGTAGATCAGCAGCCAATCCGGCTGGATATGGCATTCGCGGTGCCCTATCCAGTCGCCGGTCAGGGCATGGTCGCGGTTCTTTTCGGGCAGGGCTTCGCCCATTGCCAACAGGGCAACGACCTCTTTCAGTTTCTCGACCGGCAAGCGGCGCTTCTTTGCTTTTTTATAGTCCCTTCGAAATGCTGCCGTGACTTTAACGGTATATTTCGTTTCGTTCATTGGTCCAGCTCCGCAAACAATTCGTCCAAATTCCTGTAGCCCTTTACATTCGGGTCGCGGGCGATGCGCTCCGCTTCCAGCATGGCGGCGGCGGTCTCCTTGTTGGGCCGTTCGAGGCGGGGGGCAAAAGGCAGGCCGCCCTCGCGCAGGGACTGCCGCACAAAGATATTGAACGCCGTGGACAAACTCATGCCCAGCTCTGCAAACAATTCGTCGGCCTGGGCCTTCAGCTCTGCATCCATGCGGATGCTGATATTGGTAGTATTGCCAGCCATAACATCAACCCCTTTCTCTGGCACTTCTATTATACAGCATTTGCACGCAGAAAGCAACACTTTGCACGAAATATATCGCCACTTTGCCGCCCGCGGGCAAAAAGCGGCGCAAAAAAATCCGTCGTATAGGTCGCCCCATACGACGGATTTTTTTAGGCTTAGAAACGTGGACCTTCGTTACTTGGCCCTCTTCGTTTGACACCAAAACGCCCCCAACGTCGCACCGTCAGGGGCTTTCTCCTCACGAAAAGGAAGTAGGGTCAATGAGGAAGCTGCGAAGTGCCGATTTTAGGACTTCTTAGTCTGCTCCAGCATCAGACCGACAAACCAAACAGAGATATCCTCTGCTTCTTTGTCTGCCGCCTCGATGGTGACCTTGTAAGCAGCGATGCTACCGTCGAACGAGTTCTTCGTCGCATCAGCTTTCTTAAGATCCCACTTGGCAACATTAGCGGCCATAGCCTTGCCGACTTCCTGCGCCGTCATCTCACCATCGAAAACCAGAGCAGTGACATAAGTTATGTCTGCAGCGGTATCAGGATGGTAAGTGCCAAAGCTGGAAGTCCACTGATCGTACTCCACATAACGGCTCATCATGTTGGAAGCAGTACCAGTAACGATGGCACCATCATCGTTAGCAGCCTTTGCTTCGGCTTCAGTCAGAGTCCGTGCCACTGCGGCCGTCGCGTTGGTCAGGTCACGGTCGGTCTTGTAATCGACAGTGTCCTGAGCCAGCGTATCAAGCTCAGTGTTCATTGCCTTCCGGACAGCCGTGGTATCGGCTTTGATGTCGTTGCCAGAGAGGCCAGCACCACCACCAATACCGCAAGCAGTCAGCATGCTGACTGCCAGGACGCCGGACAGCGCCAGGGAAAGAATGCGTTTGAGTTTCATTTGGACCTTTTTACCTCCTTTAGAAGATAAATTTGCCTGGGGTTACCTGTTTCGAG
>CALXGZ010000132.1 GCA_944387975.1 uncultured Faecalibacterium sp. | reverse complement strand
GCTACCAGCTGCGCTATGCCCCGAAAATACCGCAGCTTTGCGGCTGCGGTTTGGTTGGGGATGAGAGAATCGAACTCCCACAAGTAGAGTCAGAGTCTACCGCACTACCACTATGCAAATCCCCATCATATCCTGCCGGCAGCCCGCCGGGCCGCTGACAAGGGATATTATACCCCAAGCCGCGTGCGTTGTCAACTGTTTTTTGACAAATTGATTTTACCGGCATCTTTTACAAAAAGTTTTCAAAAAAACTTGACAGGCAAAGCATTTCCGACTACTCTTAATACATATATAGAGCGCGGGTCCTTCCCGCCCCGCGCCCAGGGCACACGATCAGAGAGATGAAAAGAGGGTCTATTATGAAGAAACGTGTTGGCATCCTGACCGCCGGCGGCGACTGCCCCGGCCTGAACGCGACCATCCGCGGCGTGGCGAAGGCGCTGTACGTGCGCATGGGCGACAATGTCGAGATCATCGGCATCCTCAACGGCTACCACGGCCTGATCAACGGCGATTACAAGAAGATGCAGCCGGACGACTTCCGCGGGCTGCTGACCTTGGGCGGTACCATCCTTGGCACCAAGCGCACCCCCTTTAAGATGATGCAGGTCATCGAGGAGGATAAGATCGACAAGGTCGCCGCCATGAAAAAGACCTACAACGACCTCAAGCTGGACTGCCTGCTGTGCCTGGGCGGCAACGGCACCCACAAGACGGCCAACCTCCTGTCGAAGGAGGGGCTGAACATCATCGGCCTGCCCAAGACCATCGACAACGATATCTACGGCACCGACGTCACCTTCGGCTTCCACACCGCGGTGGACATTGCCACCGACGTCATCGACCGCATCCACACCACCGCCGGCAGCCACAGCCGCGTCATGTGCATCGAGATCATGGGCAACAAGGCCGGCTGGCTGACGCTGTACGCCGGCATCGCGGGCGGCGCGGACATCATCCTGCTGCCCGAGCTGCCCTACGACATCGACCGCGTCTGCGCCGCCGTCGAGCGCCGCGCCAAGAACGGCTCGAACTTCTCCATCATCGCCGTGGCCGAGGGCGCGCTCAACGCCGAGGAGGCCCGCATGAAGCGCAAGGAGTGGACCGCCAAGCGCGCCGAGGCCGGCTTTGGCGCCACCGCCACCAACCGCATCGCCACCGCCATCCAGAAAAAGACCGGCTTTGAGACGCGCGTGTGCATCCCCGGCCACATGCAGCGCGGCGGCACCCCCTGCGCCTACGACCGCGTGCTGTCCACCCAGTTCGGCAGCCACGCCGCCAAGCTCGTCGAGGCCGAGCGCTACGGCGTCACCGTCGCGATGGTCAACGGACGCGTGGTCGAGAACCGCCTGGAGGACATCGCCGGCAAGAGCCGCAACATCCCCGAAAGCTGCGACCTGCTGACCGTCGCCCGCCGCATGGGCATCAGCCTGGGCTAAAGCCCCTTTAGGGGGGACCCTTTTCTGCGCGCAGCCCCATACGCAATAAGACCCGCTCTCTGTAAAGAGGGCGGGTCTTCTCGTTGCAATATCGTTACAGCAGCGGGCTGACGAGGCGCAGCACGTCGTCCAGCAGCGCGCCCAGCAGGCTGGTGCGGCAGTCGCTCAGGCCGATGCGGTGGCACTGGCCGAAGGTCTGCTCGGCGTCGGCGCGCACCGCCGCCACCTGGCTGTTGCCCAGCAGCAGCGTGCCGCACTCCAAGTGCAGGTACAGGCTGCGGTAATCCATGTTGATGCTGCCCACCACCGCGACGCGGTCGTCGCTGACGTAGCACTTGGCGTGCAGGAAGCCGGGGCTGAACTCATACACCTTGACCCCCGCGCGCAGCAGCGGCAGGTAGTACGAGCGGCTGAGCCGGAACACCATCTTTTTGTCCGGGATGCCGGGCAGCACCAGGCGCACGTCCACCCCGCGCTTGGCCGCCATTTTCAGCGAGTTGAGCAGGTCCTCCCCGATGGCAAGGTAGGGCGTAAAGATATAGACGTAGTCCTTCGCCTCGTCCAGGATATCGCGGTAGACGCTCTCGGCCAGGCGCTCCTCGTCCAGGGGGCTGTCGGCGTAGGGCTGCACCACGCCGTCGGCCGCGGCCCACACCGTGGGGCGGAAGGGCGCGTAGTCCTCCTCCATCGGGCGGAAGGCGTTCCAGAAATTGAGGAACATGACGGTAAAGTTCCACACCGCGGCGCCCTTCAGACGGATGGCGGCGTCCTTCCAGTAGCCGAAGCGTTCCTCGGCGTTGATATACTCGTCCGCAAAGTTCGTGCCGCCGTTGTAGGCGATGTTGCCGTCGATGGAGACGATCTTGCGGTGGTCGCGGTGGTTCATCACCAGCGACACCAGCGGCACCACGGGGTTAAAGGGGATGCAGCGGATGTGCGCCTTCTCCAGCCGGATGACGAAGTCCGACGGGACGGTGGTCAGGCAGCCCATGTCGTCGTAGATGACGCGCACGTCCACGCCGGCGGCGGCCTTCTCACGCAGGATGTCCTCGACGGCGTTCCACATCTTGCCGGGGCGGATGATGAAGGTCTCGAGGAAGATGAACTTTTTCGCCCCGCGCAGGTCCTCGAGCAAATGCGGGAACATCTCCTCGCCGCTGGCGAAGTACTGCGCCGCCGTATCCCGCCAGGCGGGCCAGGGGCCGTAGCGCGCGATGTAGCCGCTCAGCCCGCACAGCCGCGGGGGCACGCCGTCCAGCTGGCCGGGCTGCTGCGCGACCAGGTCGCGGTGGCGGCGGTCGACGGCGGCCATGCGCCGGCGCATGCGGCGCGACGGGCGCTTGTTGCCCCAGAACAGGTACATCAGCCCGCCGAACACCGGCGTGATGCCGATCAGCGCCATCCAGGCGATGGTGTAGGCGGGGTTCTCGTCCTTGCGGACCAAAAACAGGATGATCAACACGCTCAGCGCCGTCATGACGCCGTTCAGCCAGGCGGCGTACTCGGTCAGCCGGAGGTAGAGCGAGGCCATCCACACCAGCTGCACCAGGATCAGCACCGCAGTGATGGTGATCTTGTTGACGCAGCGGCTGAGCACTTTGACGACCGGCAGTTTAAACATAGCTTCTCCTTTCCCTCGTCCCCTGTCGATGGGTGTCTGTCCCTGTCAGTATACCGCCCCGCGCCCCATTTTGCAAGCCGCAGGCAAAAAAGAGGCAAGGCCGGGACCTTTGTCTCAGCCTTGCCTGTGCATCTATGCGTAGCTTTGTCCCGCTCAGACCGCGGCCGCGCCGCTGTCCTCGTAGCCCACCAGCAGGCCGCCCAGCTCGGCGTAGAAGCTGCACAGCGCGCCGCACTCCACGATCTCGACGGCGGAGTCGGGCCAGATGGCGGTGATCATCAGTTTGAGGCGGCGGGCCGCCTTCTCGTTGTCGCAGTGGGCGATCTGCACCTTGCCGCCCGCAAAGCCGCGGTCGCGCATTTCCAGCACCATGCGCTCCAGCACGCCGTGCTCGCCGCGGGTCTTGCAGATGATGTCCAGCTCGCCCTGGGGGCTGGCCTGGCCCAGCACGCGGATACCCAGCGCCCGCGCCACCACGGCGGCGGTCAGCTTGACGCGGCCGTTGCGCGCCAGGTTATTCAGCGATTCCAGCGAGAACAGCAGGTGCGTGTGCCCGGCGTAGGCGGTCACCGCGTCGCAGATCTCTTCAAAGCTGGCCTCGGTGGGGGCCAGCGCGGCCAGCCGGCCGGCCAGCAGGCACATCTCGGGCCCGGTGGACAGGCTGTCCAGCACAAAGACCTTGGCCCCGGGGTTCGCGTCCTGGTACTCCTCGGCGGCCATGCGGGCGGCGTTGTTGCAGCCGGACAGCGTGCCGGTGATGGTCACCACAAAGATCTCGTCGGCGCCGGCGTACGCCGCCAGGAAGTCGCCCACGTTCGGGCAGGAGGTCGAGCTCTTGCCCTTATAGCTGCGCAGGGCCTGGGCCATGGCAAAGGCGTCGGTGCCGGGGTCGTCCACATATTCCTGTTCATCGGTGATGATCTTCAGCGGCACGCAGGCGTAGTCCACCCCCGGCAGCTGCCACAGATTCGATGAGGAATCCAGCACAATTTTCCGTTTCATAATCACATCTCTCCAATCCGCAGCCGGCAAGCGCCAACCGTCCGATTTTAAGACCCGTCCTCCGCCTTCGGATCAAACAAGTCTGTATTCTGTCTCCATCATAGCAGTTTTACAATAACTTGTCAACCAAATCAAAAAATCTTAACAAAAGATTTTTGCATCTCTTGACTTTCGTCCGCTTTGATGTATACTTACAATATGAATGCTGAAACGAAACGCCGCATCGCGGCTTCTGCCGTGGGCTTCGCCCTGCCCCGGTACGACGAATTGCCCGGCATGGGGCTGTACCTGGACCAGACCGTCCAATACGTCAACAGCCATTTCCGCACCTTCCCGGGGATGGAGCTGACGGGGTCCATGGTCAGCAACTATGTCAAAAAAGGGCTCATCCCCCACCCGCTGCGCAAAAAGTACAGCCGGGACCAGATCGGCTACCTGATCTACATCGTGGTGGTCAAAAATGTGCTGTCGATGGAGAACATCCAGTTCCTCTTTGCCATCCAGCGCGAGCGCTTTACGGCCGAGGCAGCCTACAACCTCTTCTGCACCGAGCTGGAGGCCGCCCTGGGCGCGGTGTTCGGCCTGCGCGCGTCCAGCCTGCGGCCCGACGCCGACCTGAGCGACGAGCAGTTCCTTTTGCGCTGCAGCGTCATCCCCGCCGCCAACAAGATCTACTTAGACTGCTGCTTCGACGCCCTGCGCCAGGAGCAGGCCCTCTGGCCGGATATCCTGGACGATCTGAATTGAATAAGCAAAAAGCTGCCCTGGCATGCGGAGCCAGAGCAGCTTTTCTTTTTTATGGACTTACCGCGCGGTCAGCTCGCTGACGAGGGCGTCCAGCTGGGCCTCGTCGCAGGGGTGGGCTGCGCCGCGGATGCTGACGTTGTGCTCGCAGACGGTGATGTTCTTCATGCCGGCGAGGGCGGCGGCCATCAGCTTGCCCGCCATCGGGGCCCACATGCCGTTTTCCAGCAGGCCGGCGGTGCGGTTCTGGAAGTTCTTGGTCTTGAGGTGGGTCAGGAAGGCCTCCATCGGCGGGAAGAGGAAGCCGTCGTAGGTGGCGCAGGCCAGCGCCAGCTTGCCGCAGCGGAAGGCCTCGGCCACCGCGTAGGAGACGTCGGTGCGGGTCAGGTCCATCTCGGTGACCTCGGCGCCGGCGGCGCGCAGCTTTTCGGCCAGCAGATGGGCCGCCTCGCGGGTGTGGCCGTGGATGGAGGCCGACGCCACCAGAATGGCGGCGGGGTCCTCGGGCTTATAGCTGGACCAGGTGTCGTACAGGCTGAGGTAGGGCGCAAGGTCCCCGCCCAGCACCGGGCCGTGCAGCGGGCAGATCTGGCTGATCTCCAGCCCGGCGGCCTTTTTCAGCAGTGCCTGCACCTGCGGGCCGTACTTGCCCACGATGTTCAGGAAGTACCGGCGGGAATCGTCGGCCCAGTTGGCGAAGCTGTCGCCCTCGGCCACCACGCCGAAGCGGCCGAAGCCGTCGGCCGAGAACAGCACCTTCTCGCCGGATTCATAGCTGACCATGACCTCGGGCCAGTGCACCATGGGCGCAAAGACGAAGTGCAGGGTGTGGCTGCCCAGGCTGAGGCTGTCGCCGTCCTTGACGGTGACGCGGCGGCCGGCCTCGATGGCCCCGGGGAAGAAGTTTTCGAGATAGGCGAAGGTCTTGGCGTTGCCCACCACCTGCATGGCGGGGTACTTTTCGGCCAGGCGCGCCACGTTGGCCGAGTGGTCGGGCTCCACATGGGACACCACGAGGTAATCGGGCGCTTTGCCGCCCAGCTCCGTCTCCAGCGCTTCCAGCCAGGCGCCGGTGGCGCGGGCGTCCACCGTATCCAGCACGGCGGTCTTTTCGTCCCGGATCAGGTAGCTGTTGTAGCTGACGCCGCCGGGGACGGGGTACTGGCTCTCGAACAGGTCGATGGTGGTATCGTTGACGCTGATGCCCAAAATGGCATCGCTCACATGGGTCTTATATACTTGCATCGCAGACAGATCCTTTCTGTTTCGCATGTTGTTCTTTTCAAAACTTCGGGCCTCCGGCCGGGCGGGACCTGGGCCGGGATATATCATAGCACATCCCTAGGGAAAAGGCAATGTATTTTTCGCTCATCGCGCCGCGTCCTGCGGCCCGTCCGGCAGGCTGGCGCGGGGCGGCTGGCCGGGGGCGGCGTCCAGCTCCAGCAGGGTGACGGCGCTGGCCTCGTCCAGGGACTGCACCGCACGCAGCTTGCGGTTGATGGCGCGGGTGCGCGTGCCGATCAGCTCGTCCAGCTCGCGGTCGGACTGGCGCAGCCGCTCCTGCAGCTTGGCCAGGCCCTTGTCGAACTTTTCGAACTCGGTCTTTACCGCGCCCAGCACCTGCCACACCTCGTTCGAGCGCTTTTGGATGGCCAGCGTCTTGAAGCCCATTTGCAGGCTGTTCAGCAGCGCGGCCATGGTGCTGGGGCCCGCCACGTTGACCTGGTAGTCCCGCTGCAGGGTCTCAACCATGCCGCGGTTGACCACCTCGGCGTACAGGCCCTCGAAGGGCAAAAAGAGGATGCCGAAGTTCGTGGTGTAGGGCGGCTCCACATGTTTGGTGCGGATGTCCTTGGCCTCGGCGCGGATGACCTGCTCGAGGGCGCGGCGCGCCGCCTCGACGGCCTGCGCGTCGCCCGAGGCCAGCGCGTCCTGCAAGTGGGCGTAGGTGTCGCCGGGGAACTTCGAGTCGATGGGCAGCCAGACGGTCTGGCCGTCCGCGCCGGGCAGCTTGACCGCGAACTCCACCCGCTGGGCCGAGCCGGGTATGGTGGCGACGTTCGTGTCGTACTGCTCGGGGGCCAGGATCTCTTCCAGGATGGCACCCAGCTGGATCTCTCCCAGGATGCCGCGGGTCTTGACGCCCGACAGCACCTGCTTCAGCCCGCCCACGTCGGCCGCGAGGGACTGCATCTCGCCCAGGCCCTTGTACACCTGCTCCAGCTGGTCGCTGACGGCCTTGAAGCTCTCGCTCACGCGCTTTTGCAGGCTGTCTTGCAGCTGCTCGTCCACGGTGTGGCGGATTTCATCCAGCTTTTTGGCTTTCTCGTCCCGGACGGCGTCCATCCCCTCGGTCAGGCTGCGGCGCATCTCCTCGAGGCGCTGCGTGTTGGACAGCTCCAGCGTGCGCAGCCGGCTCTCGAGGGTCTTTTCCATGGTCTGGAAGCGGCCCTCCAGGTTTTTCTGCTGCACGGCCTGGCCGCCGGTCAGCTGCACGCCCATGCCGTCCACCGCGTCCTTGACGCCCCGGACGGCGGCGTAGTTCTGCTTGCTCAGCGCGTCCTGGCTCATCTGCAGCAGGCGGCTGAAATCATCGGCCTGTTTGGCCAGGCGCTCTTCCAGCCAGTCCTCCAGCGCCTGCCGCTGCGCCGCGCCGTCGTCGGGGCGGCGGCTGCGCAGCAGCAGCACCACCAGCAATACGTCCCCTGCCAGCAGCAGCGTCAGGCAGAGGGCTGCGATCATCATTTCCATGTGCCGGGCTCCTTATAATTCCTGATAGGACAGGGTCTCTTTCGTGGTGACGGTGTCGCTCCACCACAGGCCCGCGCCGTCGGCCTCCACCTCGCCGCTCTGGTTGTCGTAGGGGTCGGCGCGCAGGCCCAGCATGGGCGGGTCGAAATTGGCCTGGAAGGCGCGGTTGGCCACCATGCGCCCGGGGTCGATGCTGCCGAAGTAGTGGCGGCGCAGCTCCTCCTCCCCTGCCCTGGCCATGGACGCCCCGTAGGAGCAGTCCGCGTACATCCAGCCCCCCGGCGCGATGTAGAACATTGCCCAGTCGTGGCAGCCGCACTTGCCGGGCCCGACGGCGAGGCCGCTCTGCCAGCGGGCCGGGATGCCTGCGATGCGGCACAGCGTGATGAAGGTCAGCGCCATGACGCCGCAGTCGCCCCGGCGGTCCATCGCGCAGCGGGTGGGGATATCCTCCAGCACGAAGTAGGCCGGCTGGTAGTGGTAATGGACGTTCAGCGTGACGTAGTCGTAGATGCGCTTTGCCTTTTCGGCGGGGTTCGTGACGCCCTCGGTCAGCTGGGCGGCCAGCGCCCGCAGGTAGGGGGTAAAGACGATGTGGGGCGCCTGTTCCCCGGTGTAGAAATCGGGCTGCGCCGCGTCGGGCGCAAAGGCCAGCGGGTCGGCGTAGCGGGCGGTCTGGGTGTAGCTGTAGCGGGCGGTAAAGCGGCGGTTCTCCGTCAGGTCCGCCTCCCAGCAGGCGGTGCGCTGGGGGGCGTTTTCCGCCGCGATGCGGGCCGGCGGCTCCGAAAAGGCGTCGAAGGTAATGTCCGACTGGCTCTCGCAGGCGGCGGGCAGGGGCAGCCAGGCCCGCACATGGACGGCGTTCCGCCCTTCCGCTTTGGCCTGGGCCAGGGCCCGGGCGAAGGCCTCGTCCGTCATGCCCACGCCGGCCTCCACCGTGATGCGCGCCGACGCCGCGCCCTCGCGCAGCATCTTTTCGTGGGTGGCGCGGCGGCGGGCCCGGGCCGCGCCGCCGTCGGGGGCGCCGTCCAGCCGGCGGGCCGCAAAGGCGGGGTCGGTGTCCAGCAGCGTCTCGGCGAAGCGGTCGAGGTAGCGCTTCTCCCCTTCCACAAAGCGCCAGTCCACGCGGCCGGCCCGGTCGAGGGCGCGCAGCTCCTCGAGGGTGAAGCCGCGCAACTTGCTTTGCATCAGGGCCAGGGCCTGCGCCTCGGTGTAGATGTACTCGCCGGGCAGCCGGCGCATGATCTCCCGCTGGGCGGCCAGCGACGCCCGCAGCGCGTCCACGCCGCCGGGCGCGGGGTTCTCGCCGCGGGCCGGGCCGTTCTGCGTGGCGGTCCAGTCCTCGGCGAGGTAGGCGTCGATGCGCGCGATGGCCTCCTTGTAATAGCCCGCAGCCTTCAGCCGGGCCACGTCGTCCGGCAGGCCGGCGTTCAGGCTGCGGAAGCATTCATTCTGATCCACGATCATGTTTCAAATCCCCTTTCTGTTTTATACTTCGGTGACGCGCTCCCAGAAGGCGGCGGCCTCTTTGATCCAGCCCGCCGCGTCGGTGCCCGCGCCGTTGGCGCTGCCGTGGGGCGCTTTGTCGTAGACGATCATTTCATGGGGCACGCCGCAGCGTTCCAGCGCGGCGTCCAGGGCCGGGCTCTGCCACTGCGGGAAGACGCCCTTCAGCGTCCCGTCGTCCCTGCCGTACCACTGGAAGGTGGCCGGGAGGGAGGCCGTCGCCTCGTTCGGCACCTCGATGTTATAATAATAGTCCCCGGGGGCCAGGTGGTCCCCCGGCTCGGCCCCGTCGTAGATGTAAAAGAGGATGGGCTTGCCGTAGGCGAAGTTCAGGATGGGGTAAGCCAGCAGCAAAGCGCCAGGCTTCGGCAGGCCGTAGTTCCGGTAGCCCATGCGCTCGGTGCCGAAGATGCCGCACAGCTGCCCCCCGGAGGAAAAGCCCATCAGCGCGTAATCCTCGGCCTGCACGCCCAGCTGCGCCGCGTTGGCGGTGACGAACTGCACCGCGCGCACCAGGTCCTGGTAATTGGCGTTGTCCTTCAGCTCGCGGCCCACGCGGTAATGGAGGATAAAGGCCGCGTAGCCCAGCTCGTGCAGCTCGGCCACGGCGCTGCAGCACTCCTTGACGCGGGCGGTGCGCTCCAGCATGTTGCCGGACAGCACGATGGCGTATTTGGCCCCGGGCTCTTTCGCCGGGAAATAGTACAGCTCCGCCGAGGCGCGGCTGGGCTCGGCCGCTATCTCTTCGGCGGTGTACAGGGGGTAGGTCACCTGCAGGCCGCGGTTGTAATTGCCGATCAGCAGGTTCAGCGCGGCGACGGAGGCGTCCACCGGCGCGCCCGCGTACCTGCGCAGGGTCCAGTGGGCGTACTCCCAGGGCTGTTCGGGCAGGAAGGTCCCGCGGTCCCAGCTGTCAAAGCCGGAGCCCACGATCCCCTCGTTGCCGTGCAGCTCGGCGACGGTGGAGTCCGGGGTCAGGTAGGGCGCGTTCGCCGCCCGGGCCGGCGCGGCCAGCACCGCGGCCAGCGCCGCGGCGGCCGCCGCGAGGCAGAGCGTTCGTTGTATTTTGTACGTCATGGGTCTTTCCTTTCCCTGCCGCAGGGCAGGCCGCAGCGTGTTGCTTTTATCTATTGTACCCTGCCGGGCCCTTCTTGTCAAAAGCTTTTGCAGCCGCCGGCCCCCCGACGCCGGCATTTGTAGGTGTTACAATGATGTGAGACAAAAGAAGAAAAAAGAGTAGCGAATAGGAGCGCCCTGTGGTAAGGTTAAGTTGCTCAGACAAAACCGAAAGGCAGGGACTCCTACTCGCCATGAATACAA
>CALXGZ010000131.1 GCA_944387975.1 uncultured Faecalibacterium sp. | reverse complement strand
ATGCAGGGTACTGTCGTATTGGGATTTTGTCTTAGGCACGGGTTCCACACTCCTCAGTTATGATGTTCTGCCGGCAAACGGCAGACGGACAAAGCAGGGACAGGCGCCTTCGGCCCCTGCCCTGCCCCAGCGCGCGGCGCGCCGCGCGGCATGTAACTTGTTTTTTTACGTCTTACTTGCTGAACTGGACGCCCTGGAAGGCGGAGTAATCCACCTCGGCGGGCTGCTTTTGCTCCGCAGCGGAGAGCTCGGCCTCGTCCTTGTTCCAGAAGTCCTCGCCCTGGGCGGCGGGCTCGGCCGCGGCTGCGGCCTCCTCCGCGCTGCCGGCGGCTTCATCGGCCGCCGCGGCCTCTGCGGGGGCGGCGGGCTCGGCCGCCACGTCCGGGGCGTACTCGGGCAGGCGGCTGAGGGACTCGACGTGGCTGCGGTAGAGGTTGAGCACGTCGGCCTTGAAGCGCGTGACCTCCAGCCGGACGCGCTCGTACTCGCGCTCTTCCAGCATGCGCTGGTCGCTGGCCTCGCGGACGATCTCGTCGGCGCGCTCGGTGGCCTTCTGCAGCAGGTCGTTGGCGTCGCGGATGATGTCGTCGCTGCGCAGGTTGGCCTTGTGGATGATCTCGTCGGCCTTCTGGTTGGCCTCGCGGATGACGTTCTCGCCGATGCGCTGGGCGTTGATGAGGGCGGACTTCATGATCTCGCCGTCGGCGCGGTAGTCCTCGGTCTCCTTGGCGAGGCGGCGGTTCTCACTTTGCAGCTGCTCGATCTGCCGCTGCAGCTGGTCCGCCTCGTTGGCGCTGGACTTGAGCTGCTCTTCGACCCGATCCAGGAAGCGGTCGACGTCCTCGATTCGGTAGCCGCGGAAGCCTTTTTCAAATTGGACAGAGTGTACGTCCTGCGGTGTCAGCATACTGATTTCCTCCTGTCGTTATGATTGATACTGAAAGAACTCGATGATCTGGCGGTCCTTTTTGGTTTTGCCGGGCAGGGCGGTCAGGGCGAAGCGCCCGCGGCCGCGTATGGTGAAGATGTCCCCCTCGTAGACGGGGGCGTGGGCGCTGGCGGCGGGCAGGTGGTTGATCTCCACCCGGCCCGCCTCGATGAGGGCCGCCGCCGCCCCGCGGCTGCAATGCAGCATGGCCGCAAGCACCGCATCCAGCCGCAGGGAGGATACGGCCGCCGTGCGCTTTTCCTGCTCAGCGGGCGCGAGGGCGGGCAGCTCTTCCAGGGGCTGGGGGCTGCAGCTGACCTCGGCGCGGCCCACCTGGGCCAGCTCCTCGCAGATTAGCCGGGCCGCCGGCGCAAGGGCGAAGACGTAGGCCGTGCCGGGGCTGCCGGCCGGCAGCACGATGTCGCCCAGCGCCTCCCGCTTGATGGCAAGGCCCATCAGGCTGCCCAGATAATCCCGGTGGGCGGGCAGCGCCGCCCCGGGCGCGGCGCGGCAGTCCAGCCGCACGCAGGCCAGGGGGCTGTCGGCCCAGGCGCCCTCCGGCTCGATGGCGGCGATGCGCCGCTCGGCCTCCGGGTAGCCGCCCTCAAAGCGCCAGCAGCCGCAGCCCGCCTTGTCGAGGGCCGCCTTGGCCAGGGCCTGCTCCCGGTCGCTGAGGAAGGAGGAATACCGCGGGATGCCGCGGGCTTCGGCCGCGCGGGCCAGGTCCTCGATGTGGCGCATCAGAAAGCGCTCTTTGTCGTTCTGGGGCGGGATATAGCCCCGGGCGGGGCGCTGGTCCTGCGCGCCGTTCTCAATAGAACGCGCCATTGCTCTCCAGCTCGTCCAGCAGGTCGCCCATGATGTCGACGTTGTACGGGGTGATGATAAAGGTGCTGTTGGCCACGCGCTTGATCTGGCCGTTGTTGGCGTAGGCCACGCCGGACAAAAAGTCGACCAGGCGGCGGGACACTTCCTTGTTGGTGGACTCGAGGTTGAGCACCACGGTGCGCTTGTTGTTCAGGTGGTCGGCGATGGTGCTGGCGTCCTCGAAGCGCTCGGGCTTGACGAGCACCACCTTGAGCTGGGTGGTGGCGTTGATGTTGACGACGCGGTTGCCGCTCTTGCCGCTGTCGGCGCCGTCCTCCTCGTAGGAGTCCGTGCTGCCGAAGCCGCTGTTGTTGTTCACCATCTGCGGGCCATCGTCGATGTACTGATCGTCGTAGGCGTCATCCTCGCCGAACAGGCCCTTTTTAATATTTTGCATAAAAGACATCGATACCGCTCCTTTCATCTGCAAGCAGATGCCATTTTTGCCATATGCGCTGCCGCCGGCACAGACGCCGCCGGCCGGCGGAAAAGAATAGCTCTCTATATTATCTGTTTTTTTAGGCCGGATGTCAATACAAGACCGTCAAAAAAGTCCCGCGGCCGCATGGGAACGGCCGGCGGGACCCGGATTCAGGACAAAAGTTTGTTGTTGTAGAGGTTCTGCCCCTCCACGATCACCTGGTCGTACAGGCGCACCTCGCTGACGGAGCCCGCCGTGCCCTTGGGCGGCACGATGATGTAGGTCCCGTCGGTGACGAGGGGGTGCTCGTCGTCCACGGGGTCGATGCGGCGAAAGCGCGCGAGGTTGCCGTACTTAACGTACACGCCGGGGACGTAGTTCTCCACTTCCGCCCCGGCGGCTTCCGGGGCGCTGGAGGCGCCCTCCTCCAGCTCCGACTCGAGCACATAGTGCACGGCGGCGGCCGGCACCCGCAGGCCCGTGGTCTCGCTGACGATCACCTCGGCCTCGGCCTGGCCCAGCCGCAGCACGTCGCC
Source organism: uncultured Faecalibacterium sp. (assembly GCA_944387975.1). Classification (GTDB taxonomy): domain Bacteria; phylum Bacillota; class Clostridia; order Oscillospirales; family Ruminococcaceae; genus Faecalibacterium. The sequence goes on along the minus strand of CALXGZ010000131.1, from coordinate 3,864 downwards.
TGTGACCGAGTCGCAGCGCATCACGAAGCGCGCTAGGCCCGACGCCTCGTCGATGGTCACCTCGCTCAGCTCGGCCGGCAGGGCCTCGTCGGTCTGCCCCGGGAAGCGGATGCGCACGGTGTCGCGCAGCGGCGTGCCGTCGGCCCGCAGCAGCTTTTGGGCCTCCTCCGCGCTGCACACGCCGCAAAAGCTCCAGCTGAAGCCCGCCACCATCTTGCCGGCGCAGCCGCCCAGGGGCGCGTCCAGCCCGGCGTCCAGCTGCGATTGCAGCGTGGCGGCGTCCATCGCCAGGATGGCGCTGGCCGGCTGGGTCAGCTGCCGCGCGGCCGACGCGCGCACGAAGTAGCCCGTCAGCGGCGCCGTGATCTGGGCGGGCGCGCCCAGCTGGCTTTGCAGCTGGGCCGCCTCGGCCCGCAGCGCGTCGATCTGCGAGGCGAAGTCCCCCGCCTCGCCCGTGACGACCTGGATCTTGTTCTGGGCCAGCAGGTAATCCTCCCGGGCCCGGTCCAGCGCGGCGGCGTCGCCGTGGTCGGCGGCGTCCAGCAGGTCGTAGAGGGCGGCGGCGCGCTCCTGGATCATGCTGTCCACCTGGGTGGAGGAGACGTTCTCGGCGCGCTCCAGCAGCTCGATCTGCTCGTCCAGGGCGCTGAGGGCGGCGCGCAGGGCGCTCTGGCCGCTGCCGGTGTACACCTCGGCCACCACCGTGCCCGCCGAGACCCGGGCCCCGTCCTCGACAAGGTAGCCCAGGTCCCCGCCGCCGGGGATCAGGGTCTCTTCAAACAGCACCACGCCCTCGGCCTGCACCTTGTCCTCCACCGTGGCGGTGAGGACGGTCTCGTAGGTGTTGGGCGGGTTGAGCAGGTGCATGATCTGGTAGCCCACATAGGCCACGATGCCCAGCAACAGCAGCAGCACCGCGCCGCCCAGCATCGAGCGCCAGCCGGGGCGGGCGGCGTCCCGGGCCTTCTGTTCCTCCCTACGCATCCGGCGTCATCCCCTCCTGCAAAAACGCTTCGGCCAGGCGCAGCGCCTGTGCCTGCAGGCCGGGGCTGCCGGCCTCGAGCCAGACCACCCCGTCCATATGGCGGAACCAGGTCAGCTGCCGCTTGGCATAGCGGCGGGAGGCCTGTTTCAGCGCCTCGGTGCAGCTGTCCAGGCCCGCCTCCCCCGCAAAGTAGGGGAAAAACTCCTTGTAGCCGATGGCCTGGGCCGCGGTGCGGTAGCTCTGGCGCTTGTCGTAGACCATGCGCGCCTCCTCCAACAGGCCCTGCTGCAGCATCTGGTCCACCCGGGCGTCGATGCGGCGGTAAAGCGTCTCCCTCTGGGGGAAATCCAGCCCCAGCACCAGGGCGCGGTAGGGCCGCTCCGCCGGCAGCGAGGCGGCCTTCTGCTCGCTCAGGCGGCGGCCGGTGGCGCGGTAGTGCTCCAGCGCGCGCAGCACCCGGACGTGGTTGTTCGGGTGGATGGCCGCGGCGGCCTCGGGGTCGGCGGCCTGCAGCTCGGCATAGAGGGCCGCGGGGCCGCGGGCGGCCAGCTCCGCCGCCAGCTGCGCCCGCAGCCCGTCGGGGGCCTTCTCTTCTGTAAAGCGCACGCCGTACAGCAGGCTTTGCACGTACAACCCCGTGCCCCCCACCAGGATGGGCAAATGGCCGCGGGCGGCGATCTGCCCGATCAGGCGGGCGGCCAGGGCCGTGAAGTCCGCCACGCTGAACGCGGCCTCGGGCGGGAGGATATCCACGCAGTGGTGGGGCACGCCGCCGGCCTCCGCCGCGGTGACCTTGGCGGTGCCCACGTCCAGACCCCTGTAGATCTGCATGGAGTCGGCGCTGATGATCTCGCCCCCGAGGCGCTGCGCCAGCTGCACCCCCAGGGCGGTTTTGCCGGTGGCGGTGGGGCCTACCACCGCCAGCACCGGGCGCTTGTCATTCGATCCTGCCAAACTGCTTTTCCAGCTCCTTTCGGGTCAGCTTGAGCACACAGGGCCGGCCGTGGGGCAGAAGGGCGGCACCTCGCCCGCGAGGATCTTCTCGGCCAGGGCCATCAGCTCCTGCGGGGAGGCGCGGTCCCCCGCCTTGACCGCCGCCCGGCACGCGATGGAGTGCAGTACCCACTCGGTCTTTTCGCTCAGGGCGTCGCGGCTGCCGCGGGCCAGCTTTGCCGCGATCTCGACCAGCATGTCCTCGACGTCCGCCTGCTCGACGTCGCAGGGGACGGCCCGCAGCAGCACGGTGCTGCCGCCGAAGTCCCCCACCTCGATGCCGGCGTGCTCCAGCAGGGGGCCGTTTTCCAGAAGGGCCTGCTTTTCCTCCGCCGCCAGCGTGACCACCAGGGGCGACAGCAGCAGCTGGCTGGGCACGTCGCCGTAGCCGGCGGCCAGCTTTTCGTAGATTTAGCGCTCGTGGGCGGCGTGCTTGTCGATCAGGCACAGCTCGTCGCCGCGCTGCGCGATGATGTAGGTGCGGAAGGCTTCGCCCACGTATTCCAGCCGGGCGGGCCCCTCCGCGCCGGGCAGCACGGTCTGCTCCGGCTGGACGGATGTTGCATCCGGCGCAGCCGTTTCTTCTGTAGTGGCTGGGGCAGCGGGGGCCGCGGCCTGCGCGGAGGGCTGCCCGGGCGCAAAGGCTTCCTCCTCCGCCAGGGTGATGTCCAGCTGGGACTCCTGCCCGGCGGGGCGGAAGGCGGGCCTGGGCTTTGCGGGCTTTTCGGCCGGGCTGCTGTGGAGGGCCAGGCTCTCCTCCACCGGGCGCGGCAGCGCGCCCCAGACGGAGGCGGCGGACTTTCGGGGCGGCGGCACGGGCGTTTTGGCCGCCCGCGGCAGCGCGCCCGGCTCCGACTGGCCCGGGATCACGGCCGAAAGTCCTGTAAAGTTGTCTTGCTTTACATCATTTTCGGTCGAATTTTCGCTTTGTTTTGAAAGTTCTTCCCCGGTGGCCGAATCCACCGCGGCGAAGTCCTCTTTCGCGGCGCGGGCGGGCGCGTCAAAGACGAAGCGCCGTTCCCCGCTGCCGGGGCTGGCCAGGGCCTGCTTGACCGCGTGGTAGACCGCGTCGAAGACGTCGTTCTCCCGCGCAAAGCGCACCTCGGTCTTGGCCGGGTGGACGTTGACGTCCACCAGCTCCGCCGGCATCTCCAGCATCAGGATGCCCCCGGGGAACTTGCCCTGCATCGTGGTGCCCTTGAAGGCGCTTTCCAGCCCGGCCATCATGGTGCGGTTGCGCACATAGCGGCCGTTGATATAGAAGTACTGCATGCTGCGGCTGGCGCGGCAGCTCCGGGGCAGGGTGACAAGTCCACGCAGCCGGTAGGGGCCGCTGGCATCATCCACCTCCAGCAGGTCCCGGGCAAACTCCCGGCCCAGCACCGCATACACGGCTCCGCGCAGCTGCCCGTCGCCGGGGGTCACAAACTGGAGCTTGCCCTCCCGCACAAACCGAAACTGCACGTCCGGGCGGCTGAGGGCCACATGGCCCACCAAGTCCGCCACAAAGGTGCCCTCGCTGGAATCCTTTTTCAGGAACTTCATCCGGGCGGGGGTGTTGTAAAAGAGGTCCCGCACCCGGATGGTGGTGCCCACGGCGCGGGCCGCCGGCTCGATGGGGAACTCTTCCCCGCCCTCGTTGCGGTAGAGGACGGCAAACTCGCTGGAAGCGGTGCGGGTCAGCAGCTCGACCTTGGACACGCTGGCGATGGAGGACAGCGCCTCCCCCCGGAAGCCCAGGGTGCGGATGGCGGCCAGATCTATCTCGTCCTCGATCTTGCTGGTGGCGTGCCGGATGAAGGCGGTGGAGACGTATTCCGGCTCGATGCCGCTGCCGTTGTCGCTGACTTCGATCAGCTTGACGCCGCCCGACTCGATGGAAACAG
>CALXGZ010000130.1 GCA_944387975.1 uncultured Faecalibacterium sp. | reverse complement strand
CAGCGCGTACAAACGCGAGCCACGTCCGCCGGCAAGGATCATTGCCACGATTTCTTTTGCCATAACTTTATTCTCCCCTTTTGCTTTTGCGCCCCCGTCGGTCAGGGGCGAAAATCAACTGTGTTGGTCCCCGGGCGGGCCTCCCCGCCGGGGTGTGCGGCCCGCCTTATTCTTCAGCGGGCTTTTCCGCCTTGGGCTTGCGGCCCCGCTTGGCGGGGGCCTTCTTCTCGGCCTTTTCGGCCTTCTCCGCCTTGGTCTCCTTGGCGGGGGCGCCCTTTTCCACCTTGGATCTGGTGGTGCGGCGGGCGGCCGTCTTCTTCTCGCCGGCGGCCGTCTTTTTGGCTGCGGGCTTCTTGGCGGCCTTGGTCTCGGCCTTGTCCGCGGCGGCCTTGGCAGTCTTGGCGCGGGCGGCGCGCGGCGCGGGCACCTCGAAGTAAACGGCGCTGAGCGGCGGCAGCGTGATGGTGATGCTCTGGTCGAAGCCGTGCATCGGCACCTTCTTCGAGCGCACCGTCTTGTTGTGGTGCAGGCCCGAGCCGCCGAAGGCCGCGTCGTCGCTGTTGATCAGCTCCTTGTAGCTGCCGGCGACCGGCGCGCCCATGATGTAGCTGTCACGCAGGACGGGGGTGAAGTTGCAGACGATCATGATCTGCTTGCCTGCGGCGTCCTTGCGCAGGAAGGCGATCACGCTCTGCTGGTAATCGTCCGGGACGATCCACTGGAAGCCCTCCCAGCTGTAGTCCACCTGCCAGAAGGCGGGGTGATCCTTGTAGAACTGGTTGAGCGTTTTGACGTAGGTTTGCAGTTGTTTGTGCTTGTCGTAGTCGAGCAGCTCCCAGTCGAGGGGCTTGGCCTCGTACCATTCGTTGAACTGGCCGAACTCCTGGCCCATGAACAGCAGCTTTTTGCCGGGGTGGGCCATCATGTAGCCGAAGAAGGTGCGCAGGTTGGCGAACTTATCCTCGTATTCGCCGGGCATCTTGTTGATCAGGCTGCACTTGCCGTGCACCACCTCGTCGTGGCTGATGGGCAGCACAAAGTTCTCGCTGAAGGCGTAGAAGAAGCTGAAGGTGACCTTGTTGTGGTTGTAGGAGCGGTAGATGGGGTCGCTGGACATGTAGCTGAGCATGTCGTTCATCCAGCCCATGTTCCACTTGAAGTTGAAGCCGAGGCCGCCGTCCGCGGCGGGCTTGGTGACGTTGGGCCAGGCGGTGGACTCCTCCGCGATCATGTACTTTTCGGGGTGGCGGGTCAGCACGGCGGTGTTCAGCTTGCGCAGGAAGGCGATGGCCTCGAGGTTCTCCTTGCCGCCGTGGATGTTCTGCTCCCACTCGCCGTCGCGGCGGTTGTAGTCCAGGTACAGCATGGACGCCACCGCGTCCACCCGCAGCCCGTCGATGTGGTACTGCTCCAGCCAGTACAGCGCGCTGGAGATCAGGAAGCTCTGCACTTCGTTCATGCCGAAGTTGAAGACCATCGTGCCCCATTCCTTGTGCTCGCCGCGGCGGGGGTTGGGGTCCTCGTAGCAGGGCTCGCCGTCGAACATGTACAGGCCGAACTGGTCCTTCGGGAAGTGGGCGGGCACCCAGTCCATGATGACGCCGATGCCGGCGTTGTGCATCTTGTCCACAAAGGCCATCAGGTCCTTGGGGGTGCCGTAGCGGCTGGTGGGGGCGAAGTAGCCCGACACCTGGTAGCCCCAGCTGCCGTCGAAGGGGTACTCCATGATGGGCAGCAGCTCGACGTGGGTGTAGCCCATCTCGGTGATGTAAGGGATCAGCAGGTCGGCCAGCTCGGAGTAGTTGTAGGGGATGTAGGTGCCGTCCTCCTTCTTCTTCATCTTCCAGCTGCCGGCGTGCATCTCGTAGATGTTCATGGGGCCGTTGATGGCGTCCTTGGCCTTCTGCGCCTCGAGCCAGGCGGCGTCCGTCCAGCCGAAGCCGGACAGGTCGTAGACCTTGCTGCCGTTGGACGGGCGCGTCTCGGCGTGCAGGGCGTAGGGGTCGGACTTGAACACCAGGTCCCCGGCCCGGGTGGTGACGCAGTACTTATAGACGTCGTACTCCTTCATGCCGGGGATGAACAGCTCCCAGATGGACGCGCCGTCCGTCTTTTTCATGGGGTGGCTGCCCGGCTTCCAGCTGTTGAAGTCGCCCACCACGCTGACGGCCGCAGCGTGCGGCGCCCACAGGCGGAACATGACGCCCTTCTCGCCGCCCTGCTCTTCCAGGTGGGAACCAAAGAAGCGCTGGGCCTCAAAGTTGTTGCCCTGTTTGTACAGGTAGACGGGCAGGTCGTCGGGGTTGGGTTTGGCTTCCCCGGCCGGCTTTTCCGCCGCCGGCTGCGCGGCTGCCTGCTCCATCGCTTCGGTGCTCTGTTTCAATTCGTCGGTCTTGTTCATAGTAAGTGCAGCTCCTCCCTGGCGCAGACTGACGCCAGCCCGCATATTCTGCATGACAAGCGCGGCACGCGGCCGCCGCGCCGGAACACAGCGCCGGGGGCCCGCTTGTCTCTACATTACTATATTAAATAATTCGAGGGGATTTTTCAAGGCCTTTTTTATAAAAACAGCTATAATCTTTTCGTCCCAAAAATCGGAAATGGGCACAACATACAAATTTTCACATTTTTTCTATGCAAACCTGACAGAGCTTTTCCCCAAACGCAAAAAAAGCCCCGTCCCGCTTCGCTCAGGAAGCGGGACGGGGGTCCCATGTTTGCTTTAGCTTACCACGCTCAGCCCACCACGTAGACGTTCACGTTGATGGCGCCGTTGATCACCGACTCGGCGTAAGTCTCGTAGAACAGGTCCACAAGGATGTGGCCGTCCTGCAGGGCGATGCCGGTGTCGGTGGCCAGGGCGTAGCCGTAGACGAAGCGCCCGTCGGTGGAGGTGATGTACAGCAGCGTGCCGTAGGGGATGACGTCGGGGTCCACCGCGACGGTGCCGTAGCCCAGGCCCAGGCCCGACGCGCCGCGGCCCGTGCGGGAATAGTAGCCCGTGGCCTTGCCGGTCAGCACCTGGCTGTAGCTCGAGGGCGGGTTGGTGGTGCCGTCAGGCCCGGTCAGGGGCGAGACGGGCGCGCCCGCGCCATAGGTCTTGATCAGAGCGTCCTGGGGCTCGACGGTGGTGGTCACGTCGGTGACGATGCTGTTCTCCAGCTCGCCGTCCACCCAGCGGTGGCGGGTGGTGACGGCGCACTCGCCGTCCGCGCCGGCCTGCACGGTGGTGACGCGGTCGGTATCGCGGAAGTAGAGGCTGGTGTAGATATACTCGGTCTCGTGGGGGATGGTCTGGTACTCGACCGTCTCCTCATAGCGGACGCGGTGCACCTCCACCGTGCTGCCGATCCCCACCAGCTCGTCGAGGGCGGGGACGGTGTAGTCGTCCGGGCCGAGGGTGACGCCGGCCTTTTCCAGCGCCTGGGCCACCGTGCCGTAGACCATCTTGACAGGGGTCTGCTGGCCGTCGGCCTCGACGGTGACGGTGAAGGCCCGCTCGATGTTCAGCGTAGCCAGGCTGTCGCCAAAGGCGGTGTAATAGACGCGGTCTCCCTCTTCGGCCTCGATGCCGGACAGGCTCATCAGACGGGTGGGGTCGCTCTCGCTGGTCAAAAGCAGCTGCTTGGCCCCGTTGGAATCGGTCACATAGGTCACGCGGATGCTGACGGTGGTCATCATCAGCGTCAGGACAAGGCCCAGGCT
>CALXGZ010000129.1 GCA_944387975.1 uncultured Faecalibacterium sp. | reverse complement strand
ACCCCTGCCCGCTTCAGGCCGGCGATGGCCTGGGCGGCGGTGGGCTTCACCACGTCCGAAATCAGGATGTACCCGGCGTAAGCGCCGTCGATGGCCACATACACCAGGGTGCCGGGCTGGGCGGCCGCGGGGGCGGTCAGACCCAGCTTTGCCATCAGGCGGGCGTTGCCCACGGCCACCGGCCTGCCGTCCACCTGGGCGGTGATGCCGTAGCCGCCCAGCTCCTCCACGTTGGCGGCGCGGGCGGGATCGAGCTCCTTGCCGCAGGCTTTTTTCAGGCTCTGGGAAATGGGGTGCTTGGAGTAGCTTTCGGCCAGGGCCGCCGTTTCCAGCAGGGCGGCGCTGTCGGTGCCGGCGGCGGGATAGACGCCGGTCACTTCAAAGACGCCCTGGGTCAGGGTGCCGGTCTTGTCAAAGACCACGATGCCGGTGCGGGACAGTTCTTCCAGATAGGTGGAACCCTTGACCAGGATGCCGCAGGCGCTGGCTCCGCCGATACCCCCGAAAAAGCTGAGGGGAATCGAAATGACCAGCGCGCACGGGCAGCTGATGACAAGGAAAGTCAGGGCGCGGTAGACCCAGTCCCCAAAGGCGGCGGGCTGGCCTAAAAGCAGCAGCACCAGCGGCGGCAGCACCGCCAGCGCCAGGGCGCTGTAGCAGACCGCCGGAGTGTATACGCGGGCGAACCGGGTGATGAAGTTTTCGGCCCGGGCCTTTTTCATGCTGGAATTTTCCACAAGGTCCAAAATGCGGGAGACGGTGGACTCCCCAAACTCTTTGGTGGTGCGCACCCGCAGCAGGCCGCTGATGTTCACGCAGCCGCTGATGATCTCGTCGCCGGTCTTGGCGTCCCGGGGCAGGCTCTCGCCGGTGAGGGCGGCGGTGTTCAGGGTGGAAACGCCCTCAATGATGACGCCGTCGATGGGCACCCGCTCCCCCGGCTCGATGACGATGACCGAACCCACTTCCACCTCGTCGGGGTCCACCTGCTCAAAGGAGCCGTCCTCCTGTTCGAGGTTGGCGTAGTCGGGGCGGATATCCATCAGCGCCGCGATGCTGCGGCGGCTTTTGCCCACCGCCACACTCTGGAACAGCTCGCCCACCTGATAAAACAGGATGACCGCGCAGCCCTCGGCGTACTCGCCCAGCGCAAAGGCGCCCACCGTCGCCACCGCCATCAGGAAGCACTCGTCAAAGGGCTGGCGGTTTTTTACCCCTTTGGCCGCCTTGCGCAGCACATCCCAGCCCACCACCAGGTAGGGGATAAGGTACAGCAGCGCCAGCGGCACAGGGACAAGCGCCAGCAGCCCGGTGCGCGGCAGCAGGGCGATCAGCACCATCAGCGCCGCCGCGATCAGGATGCGGTACAGCATTTTCTTTTGCTTGGGATTCATGGCAAATGGCCTCCTTTTCCACACCGGTTCGGCAGGGCGCGCCTGGTTCTGCACAGATTCCACAGGTTTTCCCCAAAACAGGGGACGCAAAAACGTCTTTTGGGCGTAATTTTTAGGTTTTTCTTCCATCCCGGTTGAAAACACGGTTGAAAAAGTTGAAAACTACGCTTTTTCCCGCCTTTTTTGTGGAAAGCCTGGGTGGATTTCTCCGCGCCTTTTATACGCCGAAGATCTCGCAGTCGTCCTCCACCTTTTTGCAGTTGGCCTTCACAAGCTGCATCACAGCCTTGGGGTCCTGCCCCTCCTCAAATTCCACGCTCATCTTGAGGGTCATAAAGTTGACGGTGGCATGTTTGACGCCGGGGGTATTCTGGGCGGCCTGCTCCATCTTGTTGGCGCAGTTGGCGCAGTCCACGTCGATCTTATAGGTCTTTTTCATGATGTACCGGTCCTTTCTTCTCTGCGTTTATTCTTCGATGTGTTCCATCCCGAGGGAGAGTATGCTGCGCACATGGTCGTCGTCGAGGGCGTAATAGACGGTCTTGCCGTCCCGGCGGAAGCGCACCAGCTTCGTGTCCTTGAGCACGCGCAGCTGGTGGCTGACGGCCGACTGGCTCAGGCCCACCGCGGCGGCGATGTCCTGGACGCAGAGCTCCTGGTCGTGCAGGGCGTAGAGGATCTTGATCCGGGTCGAGTCACCAAAGACCCGGAACAGGTCCGCCAGCTCGTAGAGGACCTCGTCGTCCGGCATATCGGCCGGGGCGGCATGGGGGGTGCTTTGCTCCATCTGTTCCATCGTGGCTGCCTCCTTTGCTGGGTAACATATGAGCATCTGTTCATGTGTTCATTATAGCACGGCGCGCGGCCCTGTCAAGGGCTTTTTGCAAAAAAACTAGCCAGCCGGCACAAAAAACAGGTGCAATGGCCCATCAAATGTGTTATGCTAAATAAAACGGGGCCGCGCAGCGAAGCACGGCCCCATAAGGAGGTAAACAAGATGTTGACAGTTGGATTGCGCGGCCGCGCCTCGGCGGCCGTCACCCCGCAGAATACCGCCCGCGCCATGGGCAGCGGCACGCTGGACGTGTTCGCCACGCCGGCGCTGGCCGCCCTGGCGGAGGAAGCCTGCTGGCGCAGCGTCGCGCCCGAGCTGGCCCCCGGGGACAGCACCGTGGGCACGAAGCTCACGCTGGAGCACACGGCCCCCACCCCGCTGGGGCTGACTGTCACCTGCGACAGCGAGCTGACCGCCGTCGAGGGCCGCAAGCTGACCTTCACCGTCACGATGCACGACGGCAAGGGCCCGGTGGGCCAGGGCGTGCACGAGCGCGTGATCGTCCACGACGCAAAATTCGTCGCGAAGGCCGAGGCCAAGCGCGGCGAGTGACCGTCAGCCGGGCGGCCCGCCCCGCGGGGCAGGCCCCTCCGCTTCGGGCAAAGCAAGCGGCGGCGGCTCGGCCGCAAGGTAGGCCTCCTCGGCGCGGGCCTGCGCCTCGGTCAGCAGCCGGATGGCCGCCTCGCTGGCGCGGAACATTTCAAGGTAAAGCTCTCTGTAATCCGGCGCGGCGATGCGCCCCCTTTCGCTCGAAGGTATGGGTTAGTCTGCCCGGCGCGGCCGCCCTTCATCCGGCGGGGAGCGTTTTCCATCAGGAAGAAAGAGGGAAAAGGGAACGTATGTTGTACGCAAAGGCGAAAAAGTTTGCAAGTTTACTCTGTGTTTTGCTTTTGACGCTGGCCTGCTTCGGCTGTTCCGCCCCGGCCGGCAGCGCGGAGAAGGGGCAGATCTATCTGTATGGGGAAACCCATTCTGTCCCGGAGATCAACCAGAAGGAATTTGAAATCTGGAACTACTATTACCACGAAGAGGGGATGCGCCATCTCTTTATCGAGTACCCCTATTTTACGGCCGAATATCTGAACCAGTGGATGCAGGCCGAGGACGACGCCATTTTGGACCAGGTCTTCCAAAACACGGAGGGGACCGCGGGCCACTCCCAGGCCACGCTGGATTTTCTGAACAGCATCAAGGAGAACTGCCCTGAGACAGTCTTCCACGGCACCGATGTGGGCCACCAGTATTGGTCGACCGGCCAGCAGTACCTGGCCGGCCTGGAAGCGGCGGGCCAGCAGGATTCGGAGCAGTACCGCCTCGCCCAGGAGAACATCGAGCAGGGCGAGACCTTTTACTGCGGTGACTACACCAAAGGAGAGGCAGATGATGTCTACCGCGAAAATGCTATGGCTGAAAACTTCCGGCGGGCCTATGACGCCCTGCCGGAAGGCACCAGCATCATGGGCATTTACGGAGCCGCCCACGTCGGGGTATATGATATGGATTACAGCGGCGCGGTGCCCTGTATGGCAAACCAGCTGCGCGAGACGTATGGCGACGGCCTCCACACGCTGGACCTGTCTTTTGCCGATGACGTTTCGGCCGTCGGCACGACCGAAACGGTGACCCTCAACGGCAAGGAATATACCGCCGTCAACCTCGGCGCATCCCAGGGGATGCAGTTCTGGCAGGTGCTGGACGCCTACGAGGACGTGAAAGACCTGCCCAGGGCCCTGCACAATTTCCGCTGCGACGCCTACCCCTGCTCGGTGGAAAACGGCGAGGTGTTCCTCATCGACACCACATTGCAGGACGGTACGGTGGAGCGCCGCTGTTACCGCGCGGACGACCCGGGGCAGGCCAGGACGCCGATGACCACGGGCTTCACCACAGAAGAATAAACCATATCAACACATCAACAGAAAAGGAGGTCCCCTATGAAAAAACTGGTAAGTCTCTTTGCGGCGCTGGCCCTGCTGCTGGCGTTGGCCGCCCCCGGCGCGGCGGCCGAAGCGCAGCCCCAAACCGGGCGCATCTATCTCTACGGCGAAACCCACGCCGACCCCGCCTGCCTTGCGCAGGAGCTGGAAGCCTGGGAGGGCTATTACCGCCATCTCGGGATGCGGGATCTCTTCATCGAGGTGCCGTCCTACGCGGCCGCTTTTATGAACCTCTGGATGAAGGCGGAGGACGACGCCATCCTCAGCCGCCTCTTTGAGGACTGGGAGGGCGCCGCCATGCACAGCCAGGATGTCTGGGATTTCTACAAGGCCATCAAGGAGCGGTGCCCCGAGACGGTCTTTCACGGTTTTGACGTGGGCCATCAGTACAACACCACCGGCGCCCGCTACCTGATCGGCCTGGCGCTGACCGGGCAGATGGGCTCGGCCGACTGGGACGAGGCCCAGCGGGTGATCGAGCAGGGCAAGCAGTATTACAAGACCGGCGACGGCGCTTACCGCGAAAACTGCATGGCTGAAAACCTCGCCCGCGCCTTTGAGGCCCTGCCCATGGGGGCCAGCGTCATGGTCATCACCGGGTCGGCCCACTCCAACCTGTACGCCATGGATTACAATACCGGCACGGTGCCCTGTATGGCGGGCCAGCTGCGCCAGAAATACGGCGCGGCCCTCCAGGCCCGCAACCTGTCCGCCGGCGTCAGCTACACCCGGGCCGGGGATACCGAGCTGGTGGCGCTGGGCGGCGTGGACTACACCGCCGTCTGCCTGGGCGAACAGGACCTGACCGGCCTGGCGCCGGGGTACCGGTCCCGGGCTTTCTGGCTGGTGGAGGGGGCTTATGAGGCGGCCCGGGCCCTGCCCGCCACCGGCGAGGTCCTGCCCTGCAGCAACTACCTGAACCCGGTGGAAGAAGGCCAGGTCTACCGGGTGGTCTACACCCTCGAGGACGGCTCGGCCCAGACCCGCTACTACCGCGCCGACGGCGCCACCTACGAAGGCAGCCCCGCCACCACCGGCTTTGCGGCCTGAAAAAGGCCGGATTTTGTCCAATAAACGCACTTTCTGCCGGGAAGGGCTTTCCCTTTGTTCAAAGTTGTGATATAATACAACCAGTAGACCTACTCAGAAAGGGGGAGAGCCCATGCTGGAGGATGCGTTCCAGTCTGTCTACACCAAGTTCAAACTGCATTTTTACCAGAAAGTGTTCCACAGGTTCGCCACGCGGGAGGCCACGCTGACCACCGTCGAATCCTTCTGCATGGAGGGCATCATGGCGCTGGGCGAGCCCACCATCGCCGAGTTCTCCCGCATGATGCAGATCTCGACACCCAACGCCGCCTACAAGATCGGCAGCCTGGTCCGCAAGGGCTATGTGGAAAAGATCCAGTCCACCACCGACCGGCGGGAATATCATCTGCGCCCCACCCAAAAGTATATCGACTACTACAGCATCAGCTATTCTTACCTGCACACCGTCATCGAGCGCGTGCGCGAGCGCTTTTCGCCCGAGGACGTGAACAAACTGGAAGAAATGCTCACCGTCATCAACAACGAGTTGATGCCCGAGCTGCAGCTGCCGCCCCGCAAGGCCGCCCCCGACAAGGCGGACCCTGCCGCCGGCCATGCCGAACCGCAGGGCTGAGGCGTATCCATTCGCCAACCCCACCCAAAACAGTACAGCCGCCCCCGCTGCTTTCCGGCAATGGGGGCGGTTCGTTTTTTGCGGCGGCCTTACAACTGAGAAAGTTCCCGCAGAATATTGAGTGCGATAGGTTTTACACGGCCTTTGCACGACTTGAATAATTCTACGACCTGTTCATTACCATAGTCTGCTTTCTCCACTTCAATACCAGAAAATAGCCACCCCAAACTAACTCCCAGAGCGCCGCACAAATTGGAGAGTGTTTCTAAAGTTGGAAAAACTTTACCATTTTCAATCCGAGACAAGTATACAGTAGAAAGAAAAACCTGGTCAGCTAGTTCTTCCTGTGTGAGGCCGGCAGTTTTGCGAGCTTCTTTTAATCGACTGCCGATCAATTCATAATCAATCATATAAGCAAGACTCCTCTACAGAAATGAATTGTTTAATCAATAGTATAACTTTTATGTAATTGTATAATTAACTAATAGATATACTTGACATATTAGTTTAATTGCTGTATACTAAGTACAACCTTAGTTGCGGTAATTCTTTGTGAAGGAGTGTGTATGCTTTTATGTCATCTGAGAAAACGAACAATCCGGCTATCCCTTTTCGTACATTAAGCATCGTTCTCGCAGCTTGCTCTGCCGTTGTTCCGTTCGCAAAATGGTTTCGGGTGGACGTTGCAGGTTTGGCCTCACTTTTTTCCATTGACACATCTTTTTCTATTTTTCAGTTGCGCGGCGTTATACAAGCTGTTTTTGGGCAGGTTCCTCCAGTTTATAATTTTATTTTGATTTTGTTCGTAGTAATGGCTGCTTTACAGGCATTATCTGCGGTGGCTCTTTTTTTGAAGCATTCCCTGTCAAGTGTTATGAGTGCAATAGCCTGTATCTATAGTACGCTGCTTTCTCTCGCAGCCATTGCATTCTGCGCTTATGTCAGCTCGCAAAGCGGCGGATTTACACTTGGCTACACATTGTTCCCTTTCCTGGCGATTGTATTGGCTATCGGCGAATCGGTTTGTGTAGCAAAAGAAGAAGGAAGAGCATTTCTTACTAAAGCGCAAATGATCTCTTTTTTGCTTCTCGTGGCGGGAGCCGTTGTATGGGGATTGATTATCAGCATAGCACATACGAATATTTGGGGAGATATTATCCTCTTTCTGGCTGTATTTCAGTATTGGGCGATTTTTATTGGTTTCCGCGCCGAAAATAAATAATGAACAAAAAACGAGCAGTGATAAGAGGTTATTCTCATGCTGAAAAAATCGTTGTCGTTTCTCTTATTGTTCTTTCTCGTCGGTTCCATGTTCACGGCATGCGGGAAAAACACTGAACTTTCTGAGGAAGAAACAGAGAGAACATCTGAAAGTTCTGTTATATCTTCTGATGTCCCCGAAGCTAAAAATGATGATGCCGACGACTATCAAAATCAACTGGTAGGAGCTTGGTATATTGATCCCCAAATAGCCAGAGTAACAAATGAGGAAGGTCTGCTGTGTATTTTATACGATGATGGATCGTGTGAAATTGACGGATTGTATGGCAGAGGGACATGGACTGTTATTAATGATAATAAACTGAAATTGACAGATTCCAGCGGAATGACCATTGACTTTATTGAGGAAGATGGAAGCGGTGGGATGACCATTGAAAGCTTGAAAGATGGCTGTTTGACGCTAACAAATAGTGACAACAGCATAGAACTGCCATTGTATAGTGAACCAGTAGAATAGCTTATATTAAAAGCTGCCCTCTTTTCTGTATGCTTACAGAGAAGGGGGCAGCTTTTCAGTAGTTTTCTTTTTTCCGCCGGGCGGCGAGGACCCACGGCGCGTACAGCACCGCCCAGACCAGAAGGACCAGCAGCATCAGCCCGGCCAGGTAGCCCGGGCCGGCGCCAAAGACCTGCTCGATCAGGCCGAGGGCAGCGTTGCCGTAAGACCCGCGCAGGAACATGAAATTGGTGCCGCACAGGTGGTTGACCAGGGCGGCGGCCAGCGGGTTGAGGCCAAGGACGTCGCATACCTTGGGGAGCAGGCGGCCGTCGGGGGGGAAGCCCCCCGACAGCGGCAGCACCGGGGACAGCAGCAGCATGGTGTGGACGGTGCTGGAGTGCAGGTGCATGACGTTCCACAAGGGCAGGGCCTGCCAGGAGGGGAAAAGCGGGGCCGCCGCCGCGCCGGGCAGGCAGAGGGCGTAGAGCAGTGCGGCGGCCAGAGGGTGGGGGCGCAGGGCGTACCAGACGCAGACGAACAG
>CALXGZ010000128.1 GCA_944387975.1 uncultured Faecalibacterium sp. | reverse complement strand
CGTCGTTGGTCTTGGTGGCCACTTCCTTGACCAGCTGGGCGCCCATGTTCTCAAAGGCGTCCTTCAGCTCGATCTCCTTGGCGATGGTCACGCCGTCGTTGGTGATGACGGGCGCGCCGTACTTCTTGTCCAGCACGACGTTGCGGCCCTTGGGGCCGAGGGTGATCTTAACGGTGTTGGCCAGCGTATCGATGCCGGCGCAAAGGGCCTTGCGGGCGTCCTCGCCCTGTTTGATCTGTTTAGCCATGAGATATCTCTCCTTTACTTATCGCTCAAAACTGCCGGATGCGGGGGGCGCTTACTCCTCGACGATGGCCAGGATGTCGCCCTGACGGACGATGGTGCACTCCTCGCCGTCCACCTTGACGTCGGTGCCGGAGTACTTGCTGGTCAACACCTTGTCGCCCACCTTGACGGTCATGGTGACCTCTTTGCCGTCCACCACGCCGCCGGGGCCGACTGCGATGACCTCGGCCACCTGGGGCTTCTCCTTGGCGCTGCCGGTCAGGATGATGCCGCTCTTGGTGGTCTCCTCGGCCTCCACCGTCTTGATGACGACACGGTCTGCAAGAGGAATGATCTTCATAATGCTTGCCCTCCTATTTTAAAATGCTATTGCAACCTATTTGTTGGGGCCGCCCGGCCTGCGGGCCGCCTTGTTTAGCACTCCATTTCCCTGAGTGCTAAGAGTATTTTACTCATCTGGCCAGGAAAAATCAAGGCCTTTTGCCTATTTTTTTGTTAAATTTTCATGACAAACGCAGCATCGTGCATTTACCGTCTGCGGCGGAGGCTGCGACCCCGGCCGGCAGCACGACGCGCGCGGCGGCGGGCAGGATGCGTATCTCCAGCGCGTTTACCGGGGCGCACTCGCCGTCGGCGGTCGCCATCAGGGGGCCGCGGCCATCGGTGGGCGCAAGGCGGACCTGCCGCACGCGCCGGTAGATCAGGTAGGGCGCAAGGTCGGCGGCAAGGCCCTCCCCTGCGAAGTGGCCGCCCCGCTTGTAGCGGCCCAGCAGCCGCAGCAGCGTCAGGCGGGATATCTTGCGCACCGCCACGAAGTCGATCAGGCCGTCGTCGGGGCGCGCCAGCGGCGCGGCGCGGAAGCCGCCGCCGTAATCCCGCGTGTTGCAGGCCGCGCACAGCGTGACGCCCGCGTCGATCGTCTCGCCGTCCAGCTCCAGGCGCAGCTGCCGGCCGACGGGCCCGCACAGCTGCCGCAGCGCCGACAACAGGTAGGCCGCCTCCCCGTGGAAGAGGGGGTTGTGCCGGAAGGCCGCCGCCCCGGCCGCCACCCCGGCGTCCAGCCCTGCCGCGCACACCGACGCCGACAGCCCCAGGCTCGTCTGCATCAGGTCGATGGATACAACATGGCCCGCCAGCTGGGCGTCCAGGTCCAAAAAGTCCGCCCGCGTGCCGAAGGTGCGCAGGAAATCGTTGCCGCTGCCGGTGGGGATGCAGCCCACCGCGGCCTGGGGCCAGCCCTGCGCGCCCTCCAGCGCCTCACGGAAGGTGCCGTCCCCGCCCGCCGCAAAGATGTACAGCGGCCCGCCCTCGCGGGCTGCCGCTTCGGCCAGGGCGCGCGCGTGGCCCCGGTACTCGGTCCGCCGGATGTCCCAGCCGCCTTCGGGCACGCCGGCGCGGCGCAGCGCGCCCTCCGCCTGCAGGCGCAGCCGCCCGGTACAGTCCTGCCGGCCGGCGGCAGGGTTCAAAAGAAACAGATAGCGCATGGTACCTCACTCCATTCCGCCCCGTGAGGGCTGATGGCTCTAGTATACCGTGCGGCGGGGGCTTTGTCTACACCGTGGCGGTGTCGTCCGCGATCAGCAGCACGCTGCCGTCGGCCGTGCAGTCGGCGGTGTAGCGCGCGCCGGGGGCGGCGCAGCCGGCGGCGATGCGGTCGGCCAGGGCCTGCTCGACGGCGCGGTCCACCTGGCGGCGCAGCTCCCGCGCGCCGTAGGGCGAGGCCGCCTTCGCCGCCAGCGCCCGGCAGACCTTGGGCGTGTGGGTCAGGGTGTAGCCGCTGCGGGCGGCGCGCTGCTCCAGCTGGCCCAGCAGCCGGTCCGCGATGGCGGACAGGCTCTCCTGCCCGAGGGGGCGGAAGACGATCATGTCGTCGAGGCGGCCCAGCAGCTCCGGGCGGAAAAAGCTCTTCGCCTCGGCGATGGCCTGCTGGGCCTGCTTTTCAAAGGCGGCCTCCTGCCCGGCGGCAAAGCCCAGGGGCGCGGCCTGCCCGGCCAGGAAGCGCGCGCCCAGGTTCGCCGTCAGCAGCACGATGGTGTTGGTGAAGTCCGCCTTGCGGCCGGCCGCGTCGGTCAGGCAGCCGTCCTCCAGCAGCTGCAGGAGGATGTTCTGGATATCGGGGTGGGCCTTTTCGATCTCGTCGAAGAGCACGACGCTGTAGGGCCGGCGGCGCACGGCCTCGGTCAGCTGGCCGCCCTCGTCGTGCCCAAGGTAGCCCGGGGGCGCGCCCAGCAGCCGGGCCACGGTGTGGGCCTCCTGGTATTCGGACATATCGAACTTGAGCAGCGCCTTCTCGCTGCCGAACCAGCTGCGCGCCAGCGCCTTCGACAGGGCCGTCTTGCCCACGCCGGTGGGGCCCAAAAACAGCAGCGCCCCGATGGGCCGGCCCGGCTCGCCCAGGCCGGTGCGGCTGCGGCGGATGGCGGCGGCCACGGCGGCCACGGCCTTGTCCTGGCCCACCACCTCCTGGGCCAGGCGGCATTCCAGCAGGGCCAGGCGCTCGCGCTCGGCCTCGCCCACGCGCTCGGCCGGGATGCCGCTGGCGCGGCCCACCACCCGGGCCATATCCTCCCGCGTCAGGGCGGGGGCGGCGCGGCCCTCCTTCTCGGCGCGGATGCGCGCGGCGGCGCAGGCCTCGTCCATCAGGTCGATGGCCTTGTCGGGCAGACAGCGCCCCGGCAGGTAGCGCACCGCCAGCTCCACCGCGTCGTCCAGCGCCTCGGGCGGGATCAGCACGCCGTGGTAACGCTCGTAGCGGGGGGCCAGCCCTTCGAGGATGCCGCGGGCCTGCTCGGGGCTGGGCTCCTCGATCTGCACCCGGCCGAAGCGCCGCTCCAACGCGGGGTCCTTCTGGATGTGGGTGCGGAACTCCTGGCTGGTGGTGGCGCCGATCATCTGCAATTCGCCCCGGGCCAGCACGGGCTTTAGGATGTTGGCCGCGTCGATGGCGCCCTCGGCCGCGCCCGCCCCCACGATGGTGTGGAACTCGTCCACGAAGAGGATCACCCCGCCGTCCCGCACCAGCTCTTCCAGCAGATTTTTCAGCCGCTCCTCAAAGTCGCCGCGGTACTTGGTGCCGGCCACCAGGGACGCCATATCCAGCGCCAGCAGCCGCCGGCCCTTGAGGGCGCGGGGCACCTCCCCCGCCGCGATGCGCTGGGCCAGCCCTTCGGCCAGGGCGGTCTTGCCCACGCCCGGCTCGCCCACCAGGCAGGGGTTGTTCTTCTGCCGCCGGCAGAGGATCTCGATCATGCGGTCCAGCTCCCTGTCGCGGCAAAAGACGGGGTCCAGCTCGCCGTCGGCGGCGCGGCGGGTCAGGTCGCGGCAGTACTTGTCGCTGGCGCGGCTGCCCCGGGGCGCTGCGGCCGCCGCCCGGGGCTGGGCCGGCAGGGCCAGCTGCCCGGACAGCTGGCGGCACTCCCGCACCGCCTCGCTCAGCTGCAGGCCCATCGCGGCCAGCAGCACCCCCGCCGTACAGCCGCCGTCCTCCAGCATGGCGCACAGCAGATGCTCCGGCTCGGCGCGGCCGGCCCGCGCGTTCTGCGCGTCGATCAGGGCGTAGTCCATGGCCCGGCGCAGCTCCGGGGCCAGATCCTGGCGGCGCAGGCGGCGCGGCGCGCCCCGCCGGCCCTCGGCCAGCTGGCGGCGTACCTCCTGCTCACGCACGTTCTTTTCGGCCAGAAAGCGGCCCGCCGGGCCGTGGTCCTGCTGCAAAATGGCCAGCAGCAAATGGCCGGTGTCGGCCCGGTCGCAGCCGTAGTTGCCGGCCAGCTCCACCGCGCCCTCCAGCACCCGGCCCGCCTCGCGTGAAAAGCCCTTGCCCCATCCTGCGCTGAAATGCTCCAAAATTCCCATTGCCTGCTCCATTCCCGGCGCGTGCGCCGCTGCTCTCAACACCTACAGTATAGCCCGCCCCGCCGGGAAAAAATCAGTCTTTTCTGTCAGCGTGGCCAACTGACGCGCAGGCAGCAGAAAGCGGCCCCCTGTTCAGGGAAATGTTACAATTTCCGCCTTGAACCCTTCCGCCCGCCGTGCTACAGTGGAATCGTCACAAAAATCATCCTAGGAGGGTCTGCCATGCGTCTTGTCCATCTTGCCATCCTGTTCTTTGTCCATCATGCCCTGTCGTCGCTGGTGTTCGTAGGGCTGTTCCTGGGCGTGTCCTGGTTCAAGGGCCGGCAGCTCCATTTTCGCTCCGACGCCTGGGATGACTTTTTCGTCACCTTTCCGGTGGAAAAAGCGGAGCGGCTTTTCCTCTGGCTCTACCTCGCAGCGGATGTCCTGGCCGGCTGTGTGGATTATATGCTGCTGCGGGCAGGCGG
>CALXGZ010000127.1 GCA_944387975.1 uncultured Faecalibacterium sp. | reverse complement strand
CCAGTTCGGCGGCGTCGCGCTTCCAGCCGCCGCCGATGCGCTCCGTGATCCAGGCCGACAGGGCCGGGTCGCAGGCCTGCAGCCAGCGGCGGAAGGTGACGCCGTTGGTCTTGTTGTTGAACTTTTCGGGGTAGAGGTCGTAGAAGGGCTTCAGCTCGCTGTTTTTCAAGATCTCGGTGTGCAGGGCGGCCACGCCGTTGACCGAATGGCCGTAGTGGATGTCCATATGGGCCATGTGCACCCGGCCCCACTCGTCCAGGATGGCCACCCGGCTGTCGGCGCTGCGGGCGCGGGCCCACTCGTCCAGCTGGCGGATGATGGGCGTCAGCTGCGGCGCGACGGTCTGGATGTAGTCGAGGGGCCACTTTTCCAGCGCCTCGGCCAGGATGGTGTGGTTGGTGTAGGCGCAGGCCTGTTCCACCTGCGCGACCGCCTCGTCAAAGGTCAGGCCCCGCTGTGTCAGCAGGCGGATCAGCTCGGGGATGACCATGGAGGGGTGGGTGTCGTTGATCTGGATGGCGACGTGCTCGCTCAGGGCGGCGGGCGCATAGCCGCGGGCGGCCAGCTCGTCCAGGATCAGCTGCGCGCCGGCCGACACCATGAAGTACTGCTGGTACACCCGCAGCAGCTGGCCGTCGCGGTCGCTGTCGTCGGGGTAGAGGAAGGCGGTCAGGCAGTGGGGGATGTCCCGCTTGTCGAAGTCGATGCCGTGGGCGGGCGGCTGGGCCGGGCTTTCCACGTCGAACAGGTGCAGGCGGTTCGCCACGCCGCTGTGCGCGCCGGGGATGGCGATGTCATACAGCACCGCCTCCAGCGCAAAGCCGCCGAAGGGGACGGTGTAGCGCTTGCCGGTGGGCAGCAGCCAGCTTTCCGGCTCGATCCAGGGGTCGGGCTGCTCGCACTGGCGGCGCTGCACAAATTTCTGGCGGAACAGGCCGTAGTGGTAGTTCAGGCCCACGCCGTCGCCGGGCAGGTCCAGCGCGGCGATGGAGTCGAGGAAGCAGGCGGCCAGCCGCCCCAGCCCGCCGTTGCCCAGCGAGGGCTCGGGCTCGTACTCTTCGAGGGCGGCCAGGCTGCGGCCCATGCCCTCCAGCAGCTGCCGCGCCGGTTCGAACAGGCCCAGGGCCAGCAGGTTGTTGCTGAGCAGCTTGCCCAGCAAAAATTCGGCCGAGAAGTAATAGAGCTTGCGCCCGCCCGCGGGGGCGGGCCGGCCGGCGGCCAGCTGCTGGGTCAGGGCCTGCAGGGCGTGGTAGAGCTGGGCGTCGGTGCAGTCTTCGGGCCGGCAGCCGCAGCGCTGGGCGGTGAGGGCCGCCAGCTGCCGCTTGAGTTCAGGTGTATCCATAGGCGATAGCCTCCTTTTGATCGCTCGTTATTCGGCGCGCAGGTAGAGCAGCGCCTCCCAGGGGCGCAGGACGCCGTCCAGGGGCGCGCCCTGGGTGGCCAGCAGCGGCGCGCAGCCGGCGAAGGCCGCCGGCAGGGCGAAGGCGGCGGCCTGCCCGCTGAGGTTGACGGCCGCCAGCAGCCGCTGGCCCGCGCCGCGGCGCAGATAAGCGAAGACCTGCCCGTCCTCGGGACACAGCAGCTGGAAATCCCCCTCGGTAAAGACGGGGTTCGCCTTGCGCAGCGCGATCAGCTTCTGGTAGGTGTAAAAGACCGAGCCGGGGTCCGCGAGGGCCGCGGCGGCGTTGATCTGGGTGTAGTTGGGGTTGACCTTCATCCAGGGCGCGCCGGTGGTAAAGCCGGCGTTCGGCCCGGCGTCCCACTGCATGGGGGTGCGGGCGTTGTCGCGCATCATGCGGTGGATGGCGGCCAGGGCCTCGGCCTCGCCCATGCCCTTTTCCAGCATCTCGTGGTAGGCGTTGATGCTCTCGAGGTCCCGCAGCTCTTCGAGGGGGTAGGGGGCGTTGGTCATCCCCAGCTCCTCGCCCTGGTAGATGTAGGGGGTGCCCTGCAGCCCGTGCAGGGCCGCCGCCAGCGCCTTGGCCGAGTTGACCCGCTGTGCGCCGTCGTCGCCCCAGCGGCTGACGATGCGGGGCAGGTCGTGGTTATCCCAGAAGAGGCTGTTCCAGCCGCAGCCGTGCAGCCCCTGCTGCCAGCGGGCGATGCTGGCTTTCAGCTCGGGCAGGGTCATGGCTTTGGGCACCCACTTGTCGGGCTCGTGGTCGAGGCACATCTGCTCGAACTGGAACACCATGCTGAAGACGCTGCCGTCGGGGGCGCTGTACTGCCGGGCGCGGGGGATGTCGGCGCCCCAGGCTTCGCCGACGGTGACCAGGTTCCTGCCGCCCCAGGTCTCCCGGTTCAGCTCGCGGAGGAACTCCATCAGCCGGGGGCCGTTGACGGTGATCTGCCGGTCGGGGTCCTTGCCCACCTGGTCGATGACGTCCAGCCGGAAGCCGGCCACCCCCTCGTCCATCCAGAAGCGGATCATCTTGTACAGCTCCTGCCGGACGGCGGGGTTGGCCCAGTTGAGGTCGGGCTGCTGGGGCGCAAACTGGTGGAAGTAGTACTGCCCCAGTTCGGGGACGTAGGTCCAGGCCGGCCCGCCGAAGGCCGCCCGCATCTCGTTGGGCAGCGCGCCGGGGGCGGCGTCCCGCCAGATGTAATAGTCGTGGTAAGGGTTCTCCTTGCTCTTGCGCGCCTCGAGGAACCAGCGGTGCTGGTCGCTGGTGTGGTTGAGGACCAGGTCCATCAGGATGCCGATGCCCCGGGCTTTGGCCTCCCGGATGAGGGTGCGCATCTCGGCCATCGAGCCGAACATGGGGTCGATGTCCTGGTAGTCGGAGACGTCGTAGCCGTTGTCCACCTGGGGGGAAGCCAGCACCGGGCTCAGCCAGAGGGCGTCCACCCCCAGTGTATGCAGATAGTCCAGCCGGCTGATGATGCCGGGCAGGTCGCCGATGCCGTCGCCGTTCGAGTCCTGGAAGCTCTTGGGGTAGATCTGATAGATGACGGCTTCCTTCCACCAGTCCTGTTTGTTAAAGTCGATCATAGCAATCCTCCTTGGTGCGGGCTGTCAAACGCGGCGGATCAGGATACCGCCGGGGGCCAGGGTCTCGCCGTCCCAGGCCAGTGCAAACAGATCGGCGCCGCCGGCGGCGATGGCCTCGGGCCGGGTTCCGGCGTTGAGATACACTTCCAGCTGAGGGCCGCCGGCCTGGCCCCGCAGGTAGTGGACCAGCCGCCCCTCCCCGGGCAGAAAGGCGATCTCGCTGCCCTGCAGGGCAGCCTCGCGCCGGCGCAGGGCGATCAGCTGGCAGAGGATGGGGTTCGGGCCTTCGGCCTCCAGCCGGGCCCAGGGCATACAGCGGCGGCAGTCGGGGTCGGGGCCGCCTTCCAGCATCAGCTCGGTGCCGTAGTAGACGCAGGGGCTGCCCGGCAGGGTGAAGAGGGCGGCCAGCTGCTGCCAGTACTCCGCCTCGCCCGACACCCGGCTGCGCAGCCGGATGGTGTCGTGGGAGTCCAGCAGGGTGAACTGCGCCGCGTTGACCTGCGGCGC
>CALXGZ010000126.1 GCA_944387975.1 uncultured Faecalibacterium sp. | reverse complement strand
ACTGTCATTTGTTGACACCTCCATACTTAACGGTTATCGAACCTCCCTCGTTCGCCGGGCCGGCCCCCGAAAAAGGGGCGCACTGAATAATCCCGCAAAAGAGGTGCTATCATTCTATCACGCTTTGTGCGCGGCGTCAAGCATTATTTTGCCCTTCTGGCCAAATTTTACGCTTTTCTCTTAGGCAATTTGCCCTGGCGTATGGAAACCGGCGCATTTTTGTGGTATCATGGACGTACTTATGGTTGAACGGCCCCGCCCGCGGGGCCTCCTTATAAGTATAGACGGAACGAATCGAGGGAGTAATCGATGATCTCTAACGCAAACCCCGCCGCCGGGCCGCTGTGCGCGGCGCTTTTGTTCGGCGGCCTGTCCAGCGAGCACGAGGTCAGCCGCGTATCGGCCGGCACCTTCGTGGACAACATGGACCCCGAGAAATACGATCTGATCAAGATCGGCATCACGAAGGACGGCCGGTGGCTGTACACCGAGGCTACCTCCGCCCAGATGGCGGACGGCAGCTGGGAGCAGCTGCCCGGCAACATGCCCTGCGTGCTCAGCCCCGACCGCGCCGACCACGGGGCCATCCTCTTCACCCCTGCCGGCCATGTGGAAAAGCTGCGCATCGACGTGGTCATCCCCGTGCTGCACGGCCTGTGGGGCGAGGATGGCACCATCCAGGGCCTGCTGGAGCTGGCGGGCATCCCCTACGTGGGCTGCGGCGTGCTGGCCAGCGCGGTGTGCATGGATAAAGCGGTGGCCAACGCCTTGTTCGCCTACCACGGCGTGCCCCACTGCGCCTGGGCCGCCTACACAAAGGCGCAGCTGGAGGCCGACCCCGCAGGCATCGCCGCGGCCCTGGCCGAACGGCTGGGCTGGCCCATCTTCGTCAAGCCCGCCAACGCCGGCTCCAGCGTGGGCGTGACGAAGGCAAACGGCCCTGAGGAGCTGGCCGCGGCCATCCGCCTGGCCCTCGCCAACGACCGCAAGGTCGTCTTCGAGTCCTTCGTGGACGGCCAGGAGGTGGAGTGCGCGGTCATCGGCTCGGAGCCCGCCGTCTCCACCCGCCCGGGCGAGATCCTGGCCGGGGCCGAGTTCTACACCTACGACGACAAATACAAAAACGGCGTCAGCCAGACCGTCATCCCCGCCCGCCTGTCGGAGGCGAAGCTGGACGAGGTCAAGGCCCTGGCCGCCAAAGCCTACGCCGCCCTCGGCTGCGAGGGGCTGGCCCGCTGCGACTTCTTCGTCGAGCGGGGCAGCGGCCGCGTGCTGATCAACGAGATCAACACCCTGCCCGGCTTCACCTCCATCAGCATGTACCCCAAGCTGATGGAACACGAGGGCATCCCCCTGCCCCAGCTCATCGACCGTCTGATCGCCCTGGCGATGGAAAGGCCGGTGGCCTGCCATGGATAACCGCCCCATCGGCGTGTTCGACAGCGGGCTGGGCGGGCTGACCGGCGTGCGCGAGCTGCGCAAGCTGCTGCCCGGCGAGGACATCGTCTACTTCGGCGACACCGGCCGCGTGCCCTACGGCAGCCGCAGCCACGAGACCATCTTGCAGTACGCCCGGCAGGACATCGCCTTCCTGCTGTCGCAAAACGTCAAGTGCATCATGGCCGCCTGCGGCACCGTCTCCAGCACCTACCCCGCCGAGGAGGCCGCGAAGCTGCCCGTGCCCTACATGGGCGTCGTCAGCTCGGCGGCGCGGCAGGCCGCCCGGGCCACCCGCAGCCGCAAAATCGGCGTCATCGGCACCGCGGCCACCATCCGCTCCCACAGTTACGAGCTGATGCTGCGCCGCCTGGTGCCCGGGGCCGAGATCTCCGCCCGGGCCTGCCCGCTCTTCGTGCCCCTGGTCGAAAGCGGCTATGTGGACGGCTCCGCGCCCGAGCGCCAGCAGGTGACGCGCCTGGTCATCGGCCAATATTTAAAGGAAGTGCGGGACGCCTGGGTCGACACGCTGATCCTGGGCTGCACGCACTACCCCCTGCTGGCCGGCATGATCGGCGCGTACATGGGCCCGGGCGTAGCCCTGATCGACCCCGGGCGCGCCGCCGCCGACGACCTGGGCCAGCTGCTGCGCAGCAAGGGCCTGCGGGCACAGCGGGAGCAGGGCAGCACCCATTTTTTTGTTTTTTTCGTGCCCGACAGCTTCATCCAGGCGGCCGACCTCTTGCTCGGGGAGTACCGGGGCGGCACGGCCGAACAGATCTGCATCGACAAATATTAAGGACCCACCATGACCAAAGTCTTGAAGGAAAACTATATCATCCGCATCAGGAGCCGCATCGAGCAGGACGGCGAGACCGAACAGATCGAGCTGATGACCCGTGGCAGCTTCACCATGCGGGACGGCAGCTACTATATCACCTACCGCGAGACCGAGACCACCGGCTACGAGGGCAACGTCACCACCCTCAAGATCGCCGCCGACGGCAGCCGCGTGGCCATGCTGCGCTTCGGCCCGCAGGCCAGCCAGCTGGTCATCGAGAAGGGCCGGCGCAACCTCTGCCACTACGAGACCGGCTACGGCTCGGTCACCCTGGGGGTGACGGCCGACGGCATCGAGTGCGGCCTGAACCGCAAGGGCGGCACCGCCCGCTTCAGCTACCTGCTGGACGGGGACGTGTCCACCCTCATCAGCAAAAACAGCCTGGAAGTCACCGTCACCCACGTCAACTGAAGGAAAGGAAACGGAATATACCCATGAACAGCAACAACACCCCCGCCTTTGAGAATTACAACCCCCGCCAGGCCGCCCTGGCCGAGGCCCGCGCCCTGCTGAGCCAGGCCGCCCGGGCCGCGATGGACGCCGGCGACCTGCCCGCCGCCGAACTGCCCGCCTTCATCGTCGAGGTGCCCGCCGACACCAAAAACGGCGATATCGCCTCCAACATCGCCATGGCCGGCGCGCGCACCTGGCGCAAGGCCCCCAAGATGATCGCCGAGGCCATCCTTGCCCACCTGCCCGGCCTGGGCGGCAGCTGCTTTGCCCGGGCCGAAGTGGCCGGCCCCGGCTTCATCAACCTGTTCCTCGCGCCCGCCTTCTGGGCCGGGGTGGTGACGGCGGCCTGCGGCCCCCGCTACGGCCGCACCAACTACGGCCAGGGCAGGAAGTACAACGTCGAGTTCGTCTCCGCCAACCCCACCGGCCCCATGCACATGGGCAACGCCCGCGGCGGCGCCCTGGGCGACTGCCTGGCCGCCGTGCTGGACTGGGCCGGCTACGACGTCACGCGCGAGTTCTACATCAACGACGCCGGCAACCAGATCCAGAAATTCGGCAAGAGCCTGGCCGTCCGCTACCTGCAGCACTACTACGACGAGAAGGACTACCCCCTGCCCGCCGAGTGCTACCAGGGCGGCGACATCAAGCTGCTGGCCCTCGAGTTCGCCGCAAAGGAGGGCGGCAAGTACGCCGCCCCCTGCCGCGGCCTGGCCGGCGACGCGCTGTATGACAGCGAGGCCTTCGCCGCGCTGAAGGACGCGCTGGTGTCTTACGCCCTGCCCAAGAACATCGCCGCCCTCAAGACGGACCTGGGCAAGTACCGCATCCAGTACGACGTCTGGTTCCCCGAAAGCACGCTGCACCAGTCGGGCGCGGTGCAGCAGGTGGTGGACCTGCTGCTGGAAAAGGGCGCCTGCTATAAGGCCGAGGACGGCGCCGTGATGTACCGCAGCGCCCAGTACGCCGCCAAGTACGGCGCGGCCAACAAGAAAAAGACCGACGACGGCGCCCCCGAGGAGGACAAGGACGAGGTGCTGGTGCGCGCCAACGGCATCCCCACCTACTTTGCCGCCGACATCGCCTACCACTACAACAAGCTGGCCACCCGCGGCTTTGACAAAGCCATCGACGTCTGGGGCGCGGACCAC
>CALXGZ010000125.1 GCA_944387975.1 uncultured Faecalibacterium sp. | reverse complement strand
ACTCATAGCGGGCGTGGCCGTAGGGGTGCTCGGCGTCGGGGGCCTTGCCCGCCAGCTTGAAGCCCACCAGGCTGACCACGCTGGACGAAGCGTCGGACAGGTTGTTGACGGCGTCGGCCGTGATGGCGATGGACCCGAAGAGCGTGCCCACCGTCACCTTGCCGGCGAACAGCAGCAGGTTGCACACCACGCCCACCACGCCGGCCAGGCGGCCGTAGCGCTGGCGGACGGCGGGGTCCTGCCGGTTTTGGTAATCTTTGACAAAAGCGCGTATCAGCAGCTGGATCAACGAAACGATCTCCCTTCCGTACAGGTTTCGCGTTTTTATACCGTTTGTCGGCAGCCTTGGCCCTTTGCCGCGGCTGCGCCCTTTTAGTATAGCATGTTGCTTTACTGTTGGAAAGTGCTTTCGGCAAATTTCCGCCCCGCAAACTCAAAAAGCCGGGGTCTCCCCCGGCCCTGCGCGTTTTATCCGCAGACAGGCACGCCCTGTTCATACAGCTCATGCGGCGCGATATCCTGGCCATCCCCCCACTCGATCCCGCCGCCGCCCGGCAAGACCCGGACCGTGCGAAAATACGAGCGGTCTTTCAGCTGCCCATACCAGGGCCCGCTGATATACGGCCCCACATCGAAGAGCTTGACCTCCCCCGTCTCATAGAACAGGCGCAGCTTGCTCGGCTCGACTGGCTCCACCTTCAACAGCTTCGGCTGCAACATACGGCTCACCCTTTTAAAAATATTCGCTGACAGGTATTTTTCAGTTTTATTATACAAAATCGAGCTCCATTTGTCAATCGCCCCGGCCCTGCGCGCATAAAAGGGTGCCCGGCCTGTGCCGGGCGCCCTTGCGCGGTGCTTGTCGTTTTAGTCGCCCAGGTCGGCTCCGTTGGTGGCGATGACCTGCTTGTACCAGTAGAAGCTGTCCTTGCGGCTGCGGGCGAGGGTGCCGTTGCCGGCGTTGTCCTTGTCCACGTAGATGAAGCCGTAGCGCTTTTTCATCTCGCCGGTGGAGGCCGACACCAGGTCGATGGGGCCCCACATGGTGTAGCCCAGCACGGGCAGGCCGTCCTCGTCCACCGCCTTGATCAGCTCGCGGATGTGCGCGCGCATATACTCGATGCGGTAGCCGTCGTGGATGCTGCCGTCGGGCTCGACGGCGTCGTTCGCGCCCAGGCCGTTCTCGACGATGAACAGCGGCTTCTGGTAGCGGTCGTACAGGCTGTTCATCGTGGTGCGCAGGCCCTCGGGGTCGATGGCCCAGCCCCAGTCGCTGGTCTTGAGGTAGGGGTTCCTGACGCTTTCAAAGACGGCGTTGCCGGCGGCGCTCTCCTTGGCCAGCAGCTCCTTGTCGGTGGTGACGCAGCGGCTGGAATAGTAGCTGAAGGAGATAAAGTCCACCGTGCCGGCCTGCATGTCGGCCTCGTCCTCGGGCGTGCAGTCCAGGCGGATGCCGGCCTTCTCCATGCGCTTTTTGGCCCAGACGGGGTACGCGCCGCGGGCCTGGGCGTCGATGAAGAAGTAGTTGTCGCGGTCGGCCTCCAGCGCGGCCCAGACGTCGGCGGGGCTGCAGGTGCGGGGGTAGAACTGGCCGGCGGCCAACATGCAGCCCACCATGGCCCCCGGCATCATCTCGTGGGCCAGGCGCACCGCCTTGGCGCTGGCGACGATCTCGTAGTGGGCGGCGCGGTACTTGACCTCGGCGGGGTCCTCGCCCGGCTCAAACAGGATACCCGCGCCCATGAAGGGCAGGTGCAGCAGCATGTTGATCTCGTTGAAGGTCAGCCAGTACTTCACCTTGCCCTTGTAGCGCGCAAAGATGGCGGCGCAGTACTTGAGGTAGGCGTCGATCATGCGGCGGTCCTTCCAGCCGCCGTACTTTTTGATCAGCGCGATGGGCGTGTCAAAGTGGCAGATGGTGACCAGCGGCTCGATGCCGTACTTGCGGCACTCGTCGAAGAGGCTGTCGTAGAAGGCCAGGCCCTCCTCGTTGGGGGTGTCGTCGTCGCCATTCGGCAGGATGCGGGTCCAGGCGATGGACAGCCGGTAGCACTTGAAGCCCATCTCGGCGAAGAGCTTGATGTCCTCCTTGTAATGGTGGTACATGTCGATGGCCTGGTGCGCGGGGTAGCTGTGGGCCGCGTCGCAGTCCAGCATCTTCATCTCGCCGCGCATGACCGGGAAGCGGTCGGGCCCATACGGGATGACGTCCACGGTGGACAGGCCGCGCCCGCCCTCGTTGTACGCGCCCTCGCACTGGTTGGCCGCGGTCGCGCCGCCCCACAGGAAATTTTCAGGCAGTGCCATAGTGTCGTCTCCTCCTTGCTTTGTCCAAAAAGCCCCCGCAGGCGTTCAGCGGCCCCGGGGGCAAAGTGACGGTGTGATCAGGCCTTGGCCTTCTCCGCCTTTTTGGCCTTGGGCTTGTCCTCGGCCTGGGACGGCGCGGGCTCGTCGCCCTCGACCGCGGCGGCCGGCTTGGACAGATCAAGGCTGCGGATCTTCTTGCGCAGCGGCAGGATGCTCTTGGGGTTGACCGACAGCTCGTCGATACCCATCCGCAGGAAGGTCTCCACCAGGGACTCGTCCGCGCCCAGCTCGCCGCAGATGCCCACCCAGATGCCGTGCCGGTGGCCGGCGTCGATGGTCATTTTGATCTCGCGCAGGACGGCGGGGTGGTGGGGGTTGGCGAAGGGCTCGAGCTTGGCGTTCTGGCGGTCCAGCGCGCAGGTGTACTGCGTCAGGTCGTTGGTGCCGATGGAGAAGAAGTCGCACTCCTCGGCCAGGTCGTCGGCCACCAGGACGGCGGCGGGCGTCTCGATCATGGTGCCCACTTCGATCTCGCCGATCTTCTTGCCCTCGGCGGCCAGCTCCACCTTGCACTCGTCCAGGATGTTCTTGGCGTCGTGCAGCTCGCGCAGGCTGGTAATCATCGGGAACATGATGCCTACGTTGCCGTAGGCCGAAGCCCGCAGCAGCGCGCGCAGCTGCGTCTTGAAGAAGTCCTTGCGGGTCAGGCAGATGCGGATGGCGCGGTAGCCCAGGGCGGGGTTTTCCTCATGGTCCAGCTTCATATAGTCGACGGTCTTGTCCGCGCCGATGTCGCAGGTGCGGATGATCACCTTCTTGGGCGCCAGCGTCTCGACCACCTGCTTGTACGCCTCGAACTGGTACTCCTCGGAGGGGTAGTCCTTGCTGTTCAGGTAGACGAACTCGGAGCGGAACAGCCCGACGCCGCCGGCGTCGTTCTGCTGCACCGCGCCCACGTCGCCGATGCCGCCGATGTTGGCGTAGACGTTGATGGTGGTG
>CALXGZ010000124.1 GCA_944387975.1 uncultured Faecalibacterium sp. | reverse complement strand
TCTTTTTCACTTCTGCCATAGGTCAGCCCTCCTCCTTTTCCAGCTGGGCCAGGGCGGCGTTCAGCTCGTCCATGGCGGTGTGGTAGTCGGCGTCGCCGGGGGCTTTGCCGTGCCAGTTGGCGTTGTTCTCCATATAGCTGACGCCCTTGCCCTTGACGGTGTTCAGGATGATGAAGGTGGGCCGGCCCTGCTCGGCGTGGAAGGCCTCCACGGCCGCCTCGATCTGCTCGTAGTCGTGGCCGTCGACGCTCAGCACCTTGAAGCCGAAGGCCTCCAGCTTTTTATCCTGGGGGGCGCTGTTCATGACCTTTTCAATGGCGCCGTCGATCTGCAGGTGGTTCAGGTCCAAAAAGACGCACAGGTTGTCGAGCTTGTAGTGGGCGGCGAACATGAACGCCTCCCAGCACTCGCCCTCTTCGATCTCGCCGTCGCCCATGATGGCGTAGACGCGCACCTGGTCCTGGCCCTTGACCTTGGCGCCCAGGGCCATGCCGCAGGCGGCCGAGATGCCCTGGCCCAGGCTGCCGGTGGACATATCCACGCCGGGGACCATGTTCATGTTGGGGTGGCCCTGCAGGCGGCTGCCGATCTTGCGCAGGGTGGTCAGTTCTTCAGCCGGGAAAAAGCCGCGCTCGGCCAACGCCGCGTAGAGGGCCGGGGCCGCGTGGCCCTTCGACAGGACCAGGCGGTCCCGCTCAGGCCAGGCGGGGTCGGCGGGGTCGACCCGCATCTCCCGGAAGTACAAAAAGGACAGCACCTCCGCGACGGACAGGCTGCCGCCGGGGTGGCCGCTTTTGGCGCTGTGGGTGCTTTCGATCACGCCAAGACGGATGCGGCAGGCGTGTTTTTGCAGGGCAAGTTTTTCTGCGTTTGTCATAGATCGTCCTTCCATTTGCACTGGTTCGTCTCCCGATGGGCCCTTGCTGGGCGCGTTGCTTGGTACATCGTAAGCTGGAATGCCGGAGACACGCTGTATTCCACCTTAATATTATCGATTCTGCCCTAAAACGTCAAGACGTTTTTGTCAAAATGTACAGCGCGGGTGAATTTTATGTATCATAGGCACGTTTTTTGTGAAAAATGCGCGCTCCACGGTGCATCCAGGCAAACAAAAGCCCCGGCGCAGGGCCGGGGAAGGCGTCTCATGTATCCAAGTAGCTCAGGTAGCCGGGCTGTACGCCGCGTATGCCCATGCCCGGCGCGTCCGATACGGTGATCACCCGCTCGTCGAACTGCGCGCCGCCCTCGACGGGGTCGACGCTGCACAGCACCGGGCCGTCCAGGTCCACTCTGGTGATGATGCTGCGGGCGCAGGCCAGCTCCACCGCGGCGTTGACGGCGATCTTGGCCTCCAGCATGCAGCCGATCATGCACTCGACGCCGTAGACCTCGGCGGCCGCGGCGATGCGCAGCGCATTGGTCAGGCCGCCGCACTTCATCAGCTTGATGTTGACGTAGTCGGCCGCCCGCGCCTGGAAGATGCGCATGGCGTCCGCCGGGCTGAAGACGCTCTCGTCGGCCATGACGGGCACCCAGCTGTTGCGGGTGACGTAGGCCAGGCCCTCCAGGTCGGCGGCGGGGACGGGCTGCTCCACCAGCTCCAGCGCCAGGCCCTTGTCCTGCATCTCGTTCAGGATGCGGACGGCCTGGCGCGGCGTCCAGGCCTGGTTGGCGTCGATGCGGATGCACACCTTGTCGCCCACCGCGCGGCGCACGGCGGCCAGGCGCGCGGTGTCCAGGGCGGGGTCCGCCCCGACCTTGACCTTCAGGCAGTCGTAGCCGCGGGCCACGGCGTCGCGGGCGTCCTTCGCCATCTGCTCGGGCGGGTTGACGCTGATGGTGATGTCGGTGACCAGCTGCCGGCGCGCGCCGCCCAGCAGCTTGTGTACGGGGATGTTGTGCAGCTGGCCGTACAGGTCCCACAGGGCCATGTCGACGGCGGCCTTGGCGCTGGTGTTGTGGACGCCGGCCTTCTGCACCAGGGCGGTGACGGCCTCGAAGTCGTCCACCTCGCGCCCCAGCAGGGCCGGGGCGATCAGCTCCAGGATGGCGCCGACGATGCCGCCGGTGGTGTCGCCGGTGATGGGGCCGGTGGGGGGCGCCTCGCCGTAGCCCACCGCGCCGCTGTCGGTGTGCAGCTCGACGACGACGTCCTCGACGCGGTTCACCGTCCGCAGCGCCGTCTTAAAGGGCACCCGCAGGGGCGCCGACAGCCGGCCTAAACGTATGTGGGTGATCTTCATGGGATAACATTCCCCTTTCTTTGCAAAAAGGGGGGACGGCGTGCCGTCCCCCTCGGTGTTATTCGCTGCCCAGCTGGCGTATGCCCAGCTTCTGGTAGGCGATGCGGGGCGTGCCGTTATCGGTATAGATGGTGCCGCAGCGGGCAAAGCCGTTCGACTCCAGCACGTGCTGCATCACCTTGTTGTCGGCGTGGGTGTCGGCGCGCAGGCTCTCGCAGTGCTCCAGGCACCAGTCGATCACCAGGCGGCCGATGCCGGGGCGGTGCCCGGCCGAGGCCAGCCGGTGCAAGGTGCCGTAGGGCCCGTCGCTCAGCCAGCGGCCGTTTTCGATCACTTTATAAGTAGGGTCTTCGCCCAGGATAAAGGCAAAGACGGCCTCCAGCTGGCCGTTGATGACGCAGACGAACAGCCGGTTGGAGAGGATGTCCTCCTCGATCAGCTCCCGCGGGGGATACTTGTCCCCCCACTGGGTGGGGTTGCCGTTTTGCGCCATGAACGCCCTGGCCCGGGCGTAGATGTCCATGATCTGGTCTAGTTCAAATCGGTTTGCACCTCGAAACATGAATCCTCCACCTTCTTTGGTTGATTTGTTGGGACCTTGCAATTCTCTCTCTGTCTTTTTCTTCCCTGCCGGGCCGTCTGTGCAGGGCGGCCCCGTGTGAACACAAGTATACTACATTTTCACCGAAAATTCCATATTTTTGTGTCAGAACTTGGACAGAAAAGAAAAATCATCCCAACCATCGTCTTTTTGCGCCGGGTGCCGGGCGGGGCGGAGGGGCGCGGCGCGCCCTTACTTCAAAAAGCCCTGGATGATCTGTTCCTCGGCTTCCTCCTCGGTCAAGCCAAGGGTGAGCAGCTTGGTGATCTGGTCGCCGGCGATCTTGCCGATGGCGGCCTCGTGGATCAGGGCGGCGTCCAGGTCGTTGGCGTCCAGCTGGGGCACGGCCAGCACGCGGGCGCGGTCCATGATGATGGCGTCGCACTCCGAATGGCCGGAGCAGGGGGCGTTGCCGGTGATCAGCGCGTCGAACTTCTGGTACGAGCGGTCCCGCGCCACCGAGCGCGAGACCACGTCGGCGCTGGAGCCCTCGCCGTTCAGCGTGACGTTGTAGCCGCTGATGGCGATCTGCCGGCCGTGGGTCATCAGGCGCTCGCGCACCACCAGGCGGGCCCCGGCGGCAAGGTCGGCCACCGTCTTGCGGTCGGTGGAGTCGACGCCCTTGATCTGCACCATCTCCATCTCCATCGAGCTGCCCTCGGCCAGGTGCACCTCGGTGACGGGGTTCAGGATGCGCATGCCCAGGCCGTTGCCCTGGCCGTAGTGCTTTTCCACATAGCGGACATGGGCGTTTTTGCCCACCTGGAAGCGGTGGATGCCGTCGTGCTGCGAGTCCTGGCTGCCGCAGTTGTCGATGCCGCAGCCGGCCACGATCAGCACGTCGCAGTCCTCGCCGACGTAAAAGTCGTTGTAGACGGTCTCCTTCAGGCCGCTCTCGCTGAG
>CALXGZ010000123.1 GCA_944387975.1 uncultured Faecalibacterium sp. | reverse complement strand
GCGGACGAGGCCGTCGTGGCCGCCGCCGAGCAGATGATCCGCGAGGCCGTGGCCGCCCTGTGACAGACGCGGCGGCTGTAAAACCCCATAGCTGAACCAAGACGCCCGGTGGCTGCCGGCCCCCGCGGGCACGGCCCGCCGGGCGTCCCGGTTTTGCCGCAAGAGAAAGGAAGGCTCCCCATGATCACCGACAGCCTCACCTGCCTGGACCGTTACCTGGGCATCCACCCCGCCCTCGACACCGCCATCCGCTGGCTGGCAGAGCACGACCCCGCCGCCCTGCCCAACGGCCGCACCGAGATCGACGGGCAGGAGGTCTACATCAATGTGATGGACGCCGCCCTCCGCCCGGCCGAGGGCGCAGACTTTGAATACCACCGTCTCTACGCCGACCTGCAGATCGACCTGACCGGCAGCGAATACTGGGCCTGGACCATCCGGGCCGAGCCGACCGGGCCGTTTGACCCGGCGGCGGACTGCGGCTTTGCCGCCGGGCCCGAGCAGTCCGGCGGCCTGCTGGGGGAGGGCCGGTTCGCCCTCTTCCTGCCGGGGGAGTACCACAAACCCAGCTGCATCAGCCCCGTATCCGAGACGCTGCGCAAAGCGGTGGTCAAGATCCGCATGGGCGGCTGACCCGCCCCGCAAAGGAGGACAACCAAGATGGAACAAGAAGCCCTTTTCAAACAGATCGAGCACGGTTTGATCGTCTCCTGCCAGGCGCTGGAGCACGAACCGCTCTACACCCCGGAGGGCGGCGTCATGCCCCTGATGGCCAAAGCCGCCGCCATGAGCGGCGCGGTGGGCATCCGGGCCAACACCGTCCGGGACATCACCCAGATCAAGCAGGCGGTGGACCTGCCGGTCATCGGCATCATCAAGAAGGACTACCCCGGCACCCCCATGTACATCACCGTCACCATGAAGGAAGTGGACGAGCTGGTGGCCTGCGGGGTGGACATTCTGGCGGTGCAGGGCACCAGCGCCCTGCGCCCCGACGGCAAGACGGCGGCCGAGTTCATCCGTGAGATCAAGCAGAAATACCCCCATCAGCTGGTGATGGCCGACATCGCCACCGACGAGGAGGCCATGGCCTGCGCCGGGGCGGGCGCCGACTTTGTGGGCACCACCATGCGGGGCTACACCCCCGAGACCGAGGGGATCAACGAGACCGACTTTGCCTTCATCGCCCGGCTGGCCAAAACCTGCCCGGCCAAGGTCATCGCCGAGGGGCACATCCACTACCCCGAGCAGGCCCGCAAGGCGCTGGAAGCCGGCGCCTTCGCCCTGGTGGTGGGCGGCGCCATCACCCGCCCCGCCGAGATCACCGCCCGCTTCACCGCGGCCATCAAGGACTTGAAGTGACATGAAGACCTATCTTGGAATCGACATCGGCGGCACCGCCGTCAAGCTGGGCCTGGTGACCGAAGCCGGCGAGGTGCTGCTGCGCAGCGAGACCAGCGTCAGCTTTGACGGTTACCGCACCCCCATTCTGGACACCGTCCGCGCCGCCGCCGCCCGGATGCTGGCCGACTGCCGCGCCGCCGGGTACCAGCCGGCCGGCGCGGGCGTCTCGGCCACCGGCCAGATCGACAGCGCCCAAGGGGTGGTGGCCGGCACCTGCGGCAGCCTGCCCGGCTGGCCGGGCGCGCCCATCCGCGCCGCTCTGGAGGCTGACCTCGGCCTGCCGGCGGCGGTGGCCAACGACGCCAACTGCATGATCCTGGGCGAAGCCTGGGTGGGCGCGGCAAAGGGCTGCGCCGATGTGCTGGGCGTGACCATCGGCACCGGCCTGGGCGGCGGCGTCCTGACCGGCGGCCGGCTGCTGGAGGGCGCACGGGGCCTGGGCGGCGAACTGGGCCATATGCGCACCCACGCGGTGGACGGCGTGCCCTGCACCTGCGGCGCGGCTGGCTGCTGGGAGCGGTACGCCTCCACCTCGGCCCTGGTCCGCAGGGCGGTCCAGACCGACCCGGCCCTCGACAACGGCCGCGTTCTCTTCGCTGCAGCCCGGCAGGGCGACGCCGCCGTCCGAGCTCTGCTGAGCGACTGGATCGTCGAGATCGCCGAAGGGCTGGCCGGGCTGGTCCATCTCTTCAACCCCCAGCTGATTTTGATCGGCGGCGGTGTCAGCAGCCAGCAGGAACTGCTGATCGATCCCCTGGCCCGCGAGGTACGGGCCCGGGTGATGCCCGCCTTTGCCGAAGGGCTGGAGATCCGTCCCGCCGTCCTCGCCAACGACGCGGGCCTTGTGGGCGCTGTGCGCTATTTCTTGAACAGGCAGGTTTCCTGATATGCACAGCAAAGCACCCGTCCGTTTTTACGCGGACGGGTGCTTTGTCTTATGGAAGCGGCCGTGATCATTTTGAACATGTGATGCTATGCAGGGCGTTGGGGATATGGGTTAATTCGAGAAATCCATGTTCAGGTATTCTTTCGCTTCTTTTTTGACGACCTCTAACCCGGTTTGATATCCAATGACTTTGCAGAGATAATACGATTGATCATACAATTCTTTGCTGCTTTTATCATCTCCCATAAAATGCCGGCATTCCGCTTCAATTTCCAAACATCGTGGCAGTTCTTGATAGTGCCCATATTGAATACAGGCTTTTCGACACTCCTGCGCGAGTTCTACCCCTTCCTCATAAAGCCCACACAAATCCAGTACCCGAGCATAATTATAGAGGACCAATGGCAATACCCCAATGGATGTTATGGTTTCCTTAAAATGCTTGCGCACATACCTAAGCAGCTGATCGTAGATTTCAGCTGCTTTTTTATTTTTCCCATCATCGGAGTACGCAATCCCAATCTGATTTATAATAGAGATCTCCTCTCTAGAATAAAGAAATTTCTCAATATCTTCTAAACCAAAGCGGGGTACTGTTAGCCGAATCGCCTGCATCAACATATCAATTTGTTCTCTAGGCATATATCGACCATCTAAACGTCCAAGCAAAACTTTAGAACTTAAAATGAATTGTTGGGCGATCTGGTCATCCGGCTCTGCCAGCTCTTCAAATTGGGCAAGCTTCTCAAAACCTTCGGACACCTTTTCGGTCACATTACAGGCCACGATTTCCTTTTGCAGGGCCTCCATCTCCAGCTCATTTTTGCTCAGCAGGGCAAAGTAGCGGTCGTCCGGCAGGCCCAGCCGCTGCAAAATAGCATTGATCCGGTTGCGGCCGGGGGTCTGCCTGCCATTTTCCAGCCTGGAAAGGGTCATAGGCTCACAGATGCCGTCGCAAAGCTGCTCCTGGATCAGGCCCAGGTCCAGCCGCCGCTGCTTGATATATTCTCCAAGAAAGACATTTTTCAAGGCTGTATACCTCCTCTGCAATAGATGGTTTTATTATATCACAGCAGAACTGGATTTTAAAAGAAAAAGCAGCCAGACGGCTTTCTAACACGAAACGATATGGATTACATACATTCTCTATGATATCATTTAGACACGGAACAGGCACACGGTCGTGTTCAAAATAAAAAACAGAATGGAGAACTTTTATAAACTGTACACCGAAGCCCTATCACAAAAGGAGACAACGCACTCATGAAAAAATATCTGGAAGATCGCGGCATCTATATTACATTCCCGCAGCTGATTGTTCGGATCCTTTTTGACCTTGGCGGCTTTCTGCTGACACTGCTGCCCGCGGCGCTGACTCTGTATCTGACGGATGCCTGGATCGGCTCCGGCGCCCTGATCCCTTTGTCCTGGATGCTGGGCATCGTCGTCTGTGTTTTTGTCATCCACTTCTATCAGTTCTATTTTGTCAATTACAATGCACAGATGAACGCGGACCGGATGGCCAGCAGTTACCGCCAGCATCTGGCCCGGAAGATCCTTTCCAGCAGCATCCCTGCCTATGAGAGCCAGAACAAAGCACGCATTCAGTATATGGCCAACGATGTCAGCGCCGTCTACACCATGAGCAGCTATCTGGTTACTGTGCCATCTAATATCATCAAAGTGATCGTCATGATCGGGCTGCTGTTCGCCTTGGCCAGCCCTGCCATTGCCCTGACGGCCATCATCCTGATTCCGCTCTATATGGTGCCCAACTTTCTGAATCAGAGCAGGCTGGAAAAGCTGGTGGCCAAAGAGCGGGCCGCAGGCGATGCGTGGTATCAGGAATTTGACGTCATCCTGAACGGCAAAGTCAGCATCACCTTGAACAAGGTAGGGGATTATCTGCAGAAACGTCATGATAAAGCTCTCAAAAGCTATCTGGATGCCCGCAACCGCCAGCACTTTTTCCTGCTGATCGTGCAGGAATTCCCCCTCTTTGTCACCACGCTGGCTCCGCTTCTCATCCTCACCATCGGCGGAAATCAGGTCGTCCTGCAGAATATGACCATCGGCCAGCTGCTGTTCTCGATCCAGATCATCGGCTATCTGTTCAACCCGCTGTCCGAGGTCTCCATGCTGCACGCCCAGATCGTCAGCCAGAAGCCTACCTTTGACCGGGTGGCCGGCTTTCTTGCCCTGCCTGACCAGAAAGTGGAGACCGAAACAGCAGCTTGTCCCAAAATCGAAGCCCATGATATCGACCTGATGCGCTCGGAAAAGGAAGTGCTCTTTCATGTACCGGAGTTCACGGCGCAGGATAGGGGCATCGTGCTGATCCACGGCGAAAACGGCTGCGGCAAGTCCTCCCTGTTCAATATCATTTCGGGCGTGTTTCCCAGGGACGATCATCATGTTCGAATCCATGAAGCCGGCAGCTTTACCTGTGAAAAATCGAGGCTCAGCTATCTTTTCTATCCCAATTTTATCTTCACAGGCACTGTCCGGGAGAACATCGTATGTGGACGTACAGTCTCCGATGCGCAGTATCAGGAACTGGATTCCGTTCTTCAGCTTCCGCCTGCTGATAAACAGGTGACCATCAAGCCGGAAAACCTGTCCCTCGGTGAAAAGCAGAAAATTTATTTGGCCCGCACCCTGCTCAGCGACGCCTCCTGTATCCTGCTGGACGAACCTGGCAGCAACCTGGATGAAAAGACCGAGCGCGCCCTCGTCGACTATCTGGCCAAACTCCGGGAGCAGAAGCTCATCCTTGTCATCAGCCACAACGCCTACTACGATGCGGTGGCCGACAAAACCTATGAGATCCGCCAGCGCCAGATGAACCCGGCATAACACAAATTCGCCCATTGCGGCCGGCAAGTGCCGGGACTGCGGCCGGCTTCATTCTCTCCTCCGGTGCTTTTATGGCAGCGATTTGAATTGGCGTTTGTTTTTCCGCAGTGGAAAACGCCGCGAAAATAAACATATCGGCTCTAAGCAGCGCCAGAAGTTCGAGGAACCGCTTTCCGGTATTAGGCCTTTCCAGACAAACAAAAAAGCCGCAAGACCTTTCGGTCTTACGGCATTTTTTGGTGCGATGGAAGGGACTCGAACCCCCGGCCTACTGATTCGTAGTCAGTCACTCTATCCAGCTGAGCTACCAACGCATGTGTTCCGCTCGGAACGTGATATATTTTACCATCAGCGCGGCCGTTTGTCAACAGGTTTTTTGAAAAAATTTTTGAAAATTGCAAAGCCGCCCCCCGGACGGGTCAGACGCCGCCGGCTTCGGCGGCGAGGCGGCGGGCGATGGCGCGGCCGGTCGGGGTGGCCGCAAGGCCGCCCAGGCCCGTCTCGCGCAGGTCCGGGGACAGCTGCAGCCCCACGCGGCCCATCGCGTCGATCACCTCGTCGCAGGGGATGGCGCTGTCGATGCCCGCCAGGGCCATGTTCGCGCAGGCGACGGCGTTCACCGCGCCCACCACGTTGCGCTTGACGCAGGGCACCTCCACCAGGCCGGCCACAGGGTCGCAGACCAGGCCCAGCAGGTTACCCAGGGCCATCGCGGCGGCGGCGGCGCAGGCCGCCGGGGTGCCGCCTTTCAGGTAGCACAGCGCGGCGGCCGCCATGGCGCTGGCGGCGCCCACCTCGGCCTGGCAGCCGCCCTCGGCGCCGGCCAGCGTGGCCCGGGCGGCGATCACCTGCCCAAAGCCCACCGCGACGTACAGCGCGTCGCAGATCGCCTCGTCGCCGGCCTCGCCCGCGCGCGCCAGCGGCAGCAGCACCGCCGGCAGCACCCCGCAGCTGCCCGCCGTCGGGGCCGCCACGATGCGCTTCATGCAGGCGTTGCACTCGGCCGTTTTCAGCGCCTCGGCCGTCACTTCGGCCAGGTATGCCCCGCCCAGCAGCTTGCCCGCGGCCGCGGCCTGCTCCACCTTGGCAGCTTCGCCCCCCACCAGGCCGCTGCGGCTGCGGCGGGCCGGCTCGTAGTCGCGGCTGGTGGCCTGCATCACCTGCCACAGGCGGCGCATCTCGGCGCGGCTGGCCTCTTCGGTCAGGCGGCTCTCGGCCAGGTCGCTGCGCAGCACCGCCTCGGCCAGGGTGCAGCCGTGCTCATGGGCGTAGGTGAGCATCTCGGCACAGGATAAAAAGGACATGGTTTCCCTCTCTTTCGTCGTCAGGTGTCGTCCACGTTCAGGCAGGTGACCTTGCGTATGCCCGGCACCGCCGTCAGCTGGAACTCCAGCGGGGCGGGGATGTGGCTGTCACATTCCAGCACCATGACGGCCTCGCCCCCCGGCGCCGAGCGGAACACCTGCATCGACGCCACGTTGATGCGCCGCCGCGCCAGCGCCAGCGCCACCTCGGCGATGCAGCCGGGGGTGTCGTCGTTGCGGATGATCAGGGTGTTGGCGTCGCCGCCAAAGTCCGCGGCCACGCCGTCGATGGCGCTGACCCGGATGCGCCCGCCGCCCACCGAGGCCGCGGTCAGGTTCAGCCGGCGGCGGGCCCCCTGCAGGGCCAGCACCGCCGTGTTGGGGTGGGCCGAGCGCAGCTCCACCGGGTGGATGGTGAAGTCGAGGCCCGCCTCCTTCGCCAGCGCGAAGCTGTCGGGCAGGCGGGGGTCGTCCGGCTTCATGCCCAGCAGGCCCGCCACGATGGCCCGGTCGGTGCCGTGGCCGCGGCCCGTGGTGGCAAAGCTGCCGTACAGCCCGATGTCGGCCGAAAGCGGCGCCTCGCCCAGAAGCAGGCGGGCCGTCCGGCCGATGCGGGCCGCGCCGGCGGTGTGGCTGGAGGAGGGCCCGATCATCACCGGGCCCAGGACGTCAAACAGGCGCATAGCGTGTCAAACCTAGCCTTTCGCTGCAAATTTGGGCGGATGCGTGCCCCGCCCGCAGAAAAATCCAATTTTATTATACCGCTTTTGCGCCGGATGTGCTATAATAATTTCAAACTGACTACATCGCGCCCGCATGGGGCCTTACGGAGGGTAACATCGACATGAAACTGGTAAGTGTAGAAACGCCTGAAAAGAACGTCTGCAAAATGACCTTCAGCGCCTCGGCCGCCGAGCTGGAAGAGGCCGCCGAGGCCGTCTATGAGCGCACGCGGGATACCTTTACGATCAAGGGCTTCGCCAAAGGCCAGGCCGACCGCGCCCAGATCGAGGCCGACCGCGGCGAGCACGTCTTCTGGTATGACGCCATCAACGACCTGATGGACCGCGACGTGCCCGGCCTGTACGAGCAGGCCCTGGCCGGCGGCGGCCTGACCCCGGTGGACGAGCCCAGCTACGACCTGGTCAGCGTCAAAAAGGAAGAGGGCTTTGTGGCCACCGCCACCGTCGCTTTGCAGCCCACGCTGCAGCTGGGCAAGACCGAGGGCTTTGAGGTGAACTGCACCATCCCCGCCACCACCGACAAGGAGGTCGAGCGGGTGATCGAGCGCCGCCG
The DNA here is from genome assembly GCA_944387975.1 of uncultured Faecalibacterium sp. Lineage (GTDB taxonomy): Bacteria > Bacillota > Clostridia > Oscillospirales > Ruminococcaceae > Faecalibacterium. Next base: position 39,625 of record CALXGZ010000123.1, on the reverse strand, counting down.
CGCCGGCTTCGCCGAGCTGGTGCCCCACAAGGGCCCGGCCGTCAAGGGCAACATCGTGCACATGAACTACACCGGCTATGTCAACGGCGAGCCCTTCCCCGGCGGCAGCGCCGAAAAGCAGGCCGTCGAGCTGGGCCGCGGCCGCATGATCCCCGGCTTTGAGGAGGGGATCATCGGCCACCAGGCGGGCGACGAGTTCGACCTGAACGTCACCTTCCCGGCCAATTACCACGCCAAAGACCTGGCCGGCAAGGAGGCCACCTTCAAGATCAAGGTGATCGACGTGTGCATCCGGCAGCTGCCGGCGCTGAACAGCGACTTTGCCAAAAAGGCCGGCAAGGTGGACACGATGGAGGAATACCGCGCCCAGGTGCACGACCAGCTGGCCGGCCGCAAGCGCACCGCCGCCATCAACCACGCCCGCAACCAGATCCTGATGCTGCTGGCGGACGCCGCCGAGGGCGAGCTGCCCGGCATCCTGGTGGAGAACGCCTACCACGCCGAGATGCAGTCCTTCCAGCAGCAGCTGCAGATGCAGCGCATGAGCCTGGACAAATACCTCGGCCAGGTGCACCAGACCCGCGACGAGTTCAAGGCCACCGTGCGCAAGGCCGCCGAGCGCAACACCCGCGCCCGCATGGCCCTGCTGCAGATCGCCGGGGCCGAGGGCCTGGTGCCCACCGACGCCGAGCTGGACGCCCAGCTGGCGCAGCGGGCCGAAATGGCCAAAAAGACCCTCGAAGAGGTCAAGGCCAAGACCGACCTGCGGGCCTTCCGCCGCAACGAGGCCATCCGCCGCGCCGCCGACTGGGTCATCCAGCGCTCGACCGTGAAGGAGATCCAGGCGTAACCGATCATGCCGCGCCCCCGCCCACAAGGGCGGGGGTTTTTACATAAAAATAAGGACCGGCGCATGCACCGATCCTCTAAAAACAGCAGTCTGTTTTTGTTCCTCACAGATAGTATAGCAAAAAGATGTGAAAGTATTGTGAAATCCAAAAATCCTATACGCTGCGATCAGGATACAAGCTGTCCACCGCGGCCTTGACGAAGTGATAAGCGGAAGTCAGGCTTTCGTTGGTTTCAAAGTATGCACGGCGCTTCAGCATCCTGTGATCGAAAAGGCTGTGCAGCTCTTGTCCAAAATGCCTCCGGGTCTTTTCAGAGGTCACAACTTGCTGGTATACGTACAGCAGGGCCAAAAAATCATGGATGACCGGATTTTTCATCTTTTTTGCACGCGATCTTGCCGGTATGCCCGGCATTTGGCTGATGAAGCGGGTCAGCTGCTGGTTTGGCCTCACTTTGCGGCTATAGGGTGAGCGCAGGCTGTTGAGCAGGCAGTTGTTATGTGCGGCGGCGTTCCGCAGGCAGCGCACCGAGAACAGACAGCGCAGCAGCGCCTGATCCGTTTTGCCATGATTTTGATCGTAAATATCATAAAGGCGTATAAAATCGCCAAAGGAGAGCACTTCTACCACGTTCCAAAGCGCGTAGCCATCCCGCTGCATTTTTTCGATCAGGTCCTTGCACATGGAATTCCTGGACTTTTTTACGATTTTATTCTGTGCATCCGGGTCGGCGGCAAAGTATTGCTCTATGATATGGTAACCGTTTTCGCCCGGGTCGCTGCTCAGCCGGTTCAGCAGGCGGACTTTCAGGAAGTGCTCAATATCCAGCGTGGCGTGCAGGATAAGCCTGCGGACATGCATATCCAGCGTAGAGAGCTCGACAAGATAAGCAAAGTCCACCCCGTTATAGGTCCCGGTCACAGGGTTGAGGGGGAAGGCTTTGCCAAAAGCTTTCAGCTTGAAAAGATACGTATTTTTTCGCAGAAAGCCGGCCGCTTCCTCTTCACTGCAAATCCCAAAGGTGATCCCCTTCGATTTCATCCACTCGATCTGTTCCTCAATGGTCAATTTGGGCGGCCTTTCCATAACGGCATCCTTTCCCTTTTAAACTTATTGTGCAATCAGTATAGCATAGAGCGCGCCGGTTCCGCAATAGGTCTGCCCGGAGCCTTTCCCCACTTTGCACACAGCCCAAAAGTGTGGTATACTGGTACGAAATCACTGCAGCGAGAGGTGCGCTTTATGAAAATTCCAGCACGCGGCTTTACGCACGCCGGCAAGTTCCACGCCGACGACGTGTTCGCGACCGCGCTTTTGCAGATCCTGCGCCCGGATATCAAGGTGACGCGGGGCTTTGTGGTGCCGGAGGACTTCGACGGCATCGTCTACGACATCGGGGACGGCATGTTCGACCACCACCGCGAGCCGCGGCAGACCCGCGCCAACGGCGTGCCCTACGCGGCCTTCGGGCTGCTGTGGCGCGTGCTGGGCCCCGGCCTGGTGGGCGAGCGGCAGGCCCGCCTGATCGACGAGAACTTCATCCAGCCGCTGGACCTGAACGACAACACCGGCGAGCAGAACAGCCTGTGCGACGCCATCGGCTTTTTCAACCCCCCCTGGGATTCGGCCGACAGCGCCGACGACCGCTTTTTCGAGGCGGTGGCCGTGGCAAAGCAGATCCACAGACGGAAAATCGAGGAGGCCAACGCCGTCAACCAAGCCGAGGAGAAGGTGCGCGCCGCCTACGCCGCCAGCCGCGACGGCATCGTCGTGCTGCCGTGCTACCTGCCGTGGAAAAACGGCCTGTACAAGACCGACGCGCTGTTCGTGGTGTACCCCAGCCAGCGCGGCGGCTGGAGCGCCCAGTGCGTCACCGACCACCGCACCAAAAAGCCGAAGCTGCCCTTCCCCGCCTCCTGGGCCGGCCAGCCCCAGGATGTGATCGAAGCGCGCAGCGGCCTGGCCGGCATCAGCTTTTGCCACGCCAGCCGCTTTTTGATCACCGCCGCCGACAAGGCCACCGCCATAGCCGCCTGCCGGCTGGTGCTGAAATACAATGGCCGCGCCTGAGCTGATGGCCCCGGCCTATGTGTACATGCTGCGCTGTGCGGGCGGGCAGCTGTACAGCGGCTGGACCAAGGACCCCGCCGCCCGCCTGCACGCCCACAAGACGGGCCGCGGCGCAAAGGCGACCCGTGGCTTCCACGCCGTGGCGCTGGCCTATCTGGAGCGCTGCCCCGACAAGCCCGCGGCCCTGCGGCGGGAGGCCGCGCTGAAAAAGCTGCCCAAGGCCGAAAAGGAGGCCCTGTGCGCCGCCTGGGCCGCGCAGGCCCGCCCGCGCCTGTCGGTGGCGTGCCGGGCCGACGCGGCCGAGATCGTGCAGCTGTACAACTGGTACGTGCGCAACCGCATCGCCACCTTCCAGATCACGCCGTCCACCGTGGCCCAGTACGAGGCCTGGGTGGACGACACGCTGGCGCGCGCGCCGCTGCTGCTGGCGCGGGACGGCGCGGGCCGCCTGCTGGGCTACGCCTGCGCCCACCGCTACCACCCGCGCGAGGCCTTCGACTGGGACGTGGAAAGCACCATCTACTGCGCGCCGGACGCCTGCGCGGCCGGGGTGGGCAACGCGCTGTACGGCGCCCTGCTGGAGCTGCTGCGCCTGCAAGGCTACTGGAACGTCTACGCCCTGCTGGCCGACCCCAACCCCGCCAGCGAGCGCTTTCACGAAAAATGGGGTTTTACCTGTGTGGGCCGCCAGCCCCACGTGGGCTACAAGCTGGGCCGCTGGGCGGGCATGTCCACCTGGTGGCTGCCCCTGCGCAAGGGCAGCGCCGCGCCCGCCCCCGTCCGCCTGCGCCTGCCCGAGGCCGAAACGGCGGCCGTCCTGGCCCGCTGGGGCCCGGCCCAGCCCGAATAAAAACAGCCGCCCCACGCAGGGGCGGCCAAACGTTTGAGTTGCATATACTTTCCTCCCTCGTTTTCCGGTATGGTGTACTTTTTCGGAAAAGTTTTAACAAGAATAGTATAACAAAAATTTCGCCTAGCTGCAATGCTTCCACTATCCCATTCACGTTACTTTTTTGCCCGTTCACGGCAGTTTGGAAAAGTACACCTTGCCGGAAAGGCGCTGCGCGCCCGCGCCCGCGCACCCCTCTCAGTCACAGGGCGCTTGCGCACCCTGTGCCAGCTCCCCCGCGGGGGGAGCCAAGTGTACCTGCGTCGAACACGGCGAACTTGGTGGTAAGGTAAAGCCCTGAGAAACTTCGCCTTACCACCAAGTTTTCCTTATACCCACGGGCGTGCACTTGGCTCCCCCCGCGGGGGAGCTGGCGAGACGCCCGCAGGGCGGCGAGACTGAGAGGGGAGCCTCGCCGCGGCCGCAGGCCGTGACGGAGAGGGGTGCAAGGCGCACCTTGCCGGAAACACAAAAACCCCGCCGCAGTTTTAGCGCTGCGGCGGGGTTTTGCCATTACTATATGTTATCAGCGGTGGCTCTTATACAGCAGGCTGTGCTTGTAGGCGATGGCCTTCTGGATGCGGGCGGCCTCGTCGGGGCCGGCCAGCTGGCGCACCAGCTCCAGCGCGAAGGGGATGGCCCCGCCCAGGCCGTAGCTGGTGGTGATGTTGCCGTCGACCACGACCTCCTGGTCCAGCACGTCCGCGCCGCCCAGCTTGTCCTGGAAGGCGGCGTGCGCGGTGGCCTTGCGGCCCTCCAGCAGGCCCAAATCGGCCAGGATGCTGGGGGCGGCGCAGATGGCGGCCACCTTCTTGCCGGCGGCGGCCAGGGCCTTGACGGCGCCGGTCACGGCGGCGTTGGCGGCCAGGTTGGGCGTGCCGGGGATGCCGCCCGGCAGCACCGCCAAGTCGACGGTGCTGTAATCGATATCCTGCGCCAGGGCGTCGGCGGTGATGGTCACCTTATGGCTGCCGGTGACGGTCAGGCTGTCCGCGGCGGACGCCACCACCACCTCCACCTTGGCCCGGCGGAGAAGATCGACGACGAGAAGGGCCTCGCATTCCTCGGTGCCCTCGGCGAAAAAGACAACTGCTTTGCTCATATACGGTGCCTCCTTATTCAGATGCGGGGTTGTCTTCGGGCGCGGCGGGGCGGCTGGCCGCGACGGACGCGCGCAGCACGCTGCCCTCGTGCGCCAGTACCCGGTTGACCCGGCTGATGATGGCGCTGGACGCGCCGGTCTTTTCCTTGATCTCGGTGTAAATGCGCCGGTCTACCAGCATCTCGGCGATGTCGTAGCGCTGCTCCATCGCGCTGAGCTCCGCGTAGCTGCATACGTCCTGGAAAAAGCGGTAGCACTGCTCCGGCGTTTCGAGCTTGAGGATGGCCTGGTACAGGCCGGATTTACCGGTGGGATGATCTTTTGCCATGATGTTGCTCCTCACTGTCAGGGTGCGGTTCATTGCTTTAGTGTAAGTGTAAACCAAAGCGGGGCAAAAAGCAACTGCAATTTGTAAAGAGAGTGCGAAAAATCAGAGAAATTTTTCCACCGGCGTCAGGTCCATCAGCACGCCGCCCACGTCGGCGGGCTCGGGCGCGCCGGGGCGGTAGCCGCGCTCCTTAAAAAAGGCCAGCACCGGCAGGGCCTTGGTGTGCACCTCGGCCCGGACGCGGCCCTTGCCGTCGCTGCGGGCCAGCCGCTCGCAGGCGGCCAGGATATCCCGGCCCAGGGCCTTGCCGCGGTATTCCGGCTTGAGGTACAGGTGCAGCAGGTGCAGGGCGGTGTTCTCCATCTTCCAGGCGAAATAGCCGATGGGCTTGCCCCCCAGCTGCACCACAAAGTAGTTGGCCCCGCCGTCGATGTCGACCTCGATGGCGTCGGGGCTTTGCAGCTGCTCGATCAGGGCGGCCAGCTGCTTGGGCGGGTAGAATTTTCGGTAGCAGTCCGGCCAGATGCCGGCGGCGAGCTCGGCGGTCAGGTGGATATACTTGGCCTTGGCGACCAGCTTGTAATCAGGCTTCATAGCGTTCCTTTCAGGTAAATGTTATCGGATGTCCAGCCCCAGCAGGCGGGCCAGCCCGGCGGCCTGGACGGGGTCGACGATGGCGCCCCGCAGCTCCCGCAGCGTCTCGCCGGCGGTCAGGCCGTCGATGCGGCAGCGGCGCAGGTCCAGCCCGCGCAGGCTGGTCCCGGCCACGCTCGCCCCCGACAGGTCGGCCTCTTCGAGGCGGAGGCGGTTCCAGCGCAGGCCGGTCAGATCGGCCCCCGTCAGGCTGCTGTCCGCAAAGCGGACCGATTCCAGCCCCGCGCCGTCCAGCCGCAGGCCGTCCAGGCGGCAGCCGTCGCAGGCAAGGTCCCGGATGCCCGCCCCCGAGAGGTTGCAGCCCAGGGCCTTGACCCCTTCCCAGCGGCAGCGCAGCAGGCTGCCGTCGTACCACTGCGCCCCAGACAGGTCGCACCGGCGGAGCAGGCAATCGGTGAAAGCCGCCCGCCGCAGCCCGGCCCCGGTCAGGCGGCAGTCCTCCAGGATACACCCGGCAAGGGTCAGGCCGTCCAGCGCTTCGCCGGACAGGCCGGCGCCGTGCAGCAGCAGGCCGCGGCCTTCCTCCTCGGCCCCGGCCAGGGCATAGAGCCGCGCGGCGGCCTCGGGGCCGTCCAGGCGCTCCAGCCCCGCGCCGTCCGCCGGCACCTCCGGCGGGGCGGGCAGATCCGTCCTGCGGGCCATCACACCCGGACGATGTAGTCCGCCTTGCGGGGCGCGGCGGGCTTGGGCGCGGCGGCAGGGTAGCCCAGGATGCAGAAGCCGACCCCCTGCCATTCGCCCTCGATGCCCCAGGCCTTGAGCAGGGCCTTGCCCTCCTCGGTATCGAACATCTCGCGGGCGCGGTTGATCCAGCAGCTGCCCAGGCCCAGGCTGGCGGCGGCGTTCATCAGGTTGCCCATCACCAGGCTGCCGTCCTGCTGGGCGGTGGGGCGGTTCGCGTCGGCCAGCACCAGCAGGTAGGTGGGCGCGCCGTACATCGGGTCGCTGCCCTCCCGGCCCATGACGGCGGCGTTCATCTGCGAAAGCCTGGCCCGGGTGGCCTCGTCCTGGATCACCACGATCTTGGGGCTCTGCAGGCCCATGGCCGTGGGGGCGTAGGTGCCGGCCTCCAGCACGGCGGCCAGCTCGGCCTCGGTGATCTGCTCGGGCTTATAGGCGCGGCAGCTGCGGCGGCTTTTCAGGGTGTCAAGGGTTTCGTTGGTCATCATGGTGCGTACCTCCTTTTTTCTATCAGTATACCGCAGCGCGCCGCGGAAAGCAACAAAATGAAAAGGAGCCCTGCTGCTTTGGGTGCAGCGGCTCCTTACTACAACATGTGGACCGGGGGAAAGGGTTCATTCCGCTTTTTTGCTGCGGCGGCTGGCCGTATCCTGAAAGCGGAAGCACTCGGGGTGATAGCGCGAGACGGTGTACTCGAACAGGATGCCGTCGGCGTTGAAGGCCTGGTTGGTGATCACGGCAAGGCAGTCGTAGCTGCCCAGGTCGAGGTAGAGGCGGTCGGCAGGGGCGGCGGGTTCCACCGTGATGGTCCGCTTGCTGGTCATGATCTGGACGCCCAGCTCCTTTTCCAGGTAGGCGTAGACCGACTGCTCGGCCGCCTCGGGCGTCAGTGCGGGGACCACCGACCGCAGGAAATAGCTGACCTCCAGCACCATGGCGCGCCCGTCGATGATGCGCACCCGCTCGACGTGGTACACGTCCGCCCCGGGCGGGAAGCCGCTGGCCGCAGCTAAGGCGCTGTCGGTCTGGCTCATGGAGAAATGCACCACCCGCGTCTGGTAATGGGTCCGGCAGCGCTGCGCCGTCTCGCGGAAGCTTTCCATCCGGCCCAGGGTAAAGGGCGTCCGGGAGGCGGGGCGGTACAGAACGCGCACCCCCTTGCCCTGGATGGCCTGCACGTAGCCCTTTTCGATCAGGCCGGCCAGCGCCCGGCGTACCGTATTGCGGGAGCAGCCGTATACGGTCACCAATGTATTCTCGGAGGGGACGAGGGACTGGTAGGGGTACTCGCCCGATTCGATCCTGTCTTTTAAGTCGCGATAGATATCACCGAATTTGGAACGGGGCATAAAGGCCTTCCTCTCTGCTGCCTGGCTTGCAGCCCCGGCGTGCGGGCCGTGCGGCCCGGCGTGGAGCGTGGACGCGTAGGAGGCGGGAAAAACCCGCTGTTTTTGCTGTTACCAGTTTACAGCAAAAAGTCGCGAAAATCAACCCGTAATTTTGTGCGCCATGCCAAAAAGTTAGAAAAATAGGTTTTTAGGCTTGACTTGTGTGCACAGGTGTGCTATATGTAACGGTTACAATCTTGTATAGACAAGAAACGATTTTAAAAAAACAGACGCATATGCGCGTTTTCGATTTGCGGCGTTTTTCGGTGACGCAGTTACGGAAAAAGCGCCCGCCTTTGGGCTATACTGTAAACACAAAAAAACAAAAAACACCCCACACACAGCCAAGGGAGGTATACGATATGTCTGTCATCACCATTACGAAGAGCAATTTTGAAGCCGAAGTCCTGCGCAGCGACAAGCCCGTCCTGCTGGATTTCTGGGCCAGCTGGTGCGGCCCCTGCCGCATGCTGTCCCCCATCGTGGACCAGGTGGCCGACGAGCGGCCCGACGTCAAGGTGGGCAAGGTCAACGTGGACGAGCAGCCCGACCTGGCGGCGCAGTTCGGCGTCATGAGCATCCCCACCCTGCTGGTGTTCAAGGGCGGCAAGCTGGTCAACCAGTCCGTCGGCAGCCGGCCCAAGGCGGGCGTGCTGGCCCTTCTCGATTGAGACCCACCCGCCCGCCCTTGAGCGGTGGCCCCCCGGCGCGGCTTTGCCGCGCCACCCCCCTGGCGGGGGGTATAGGAACGGAAGGCTGCATTGTCTCCCTCCACCAGGAAGTCAGCCCGCAGAGCCGGAGGGAAAAACCATGTGACTGAGAGGGCACACAAACAAAAATGCCAGGAACCAACCTGTGGTTCCTGGCATTTTCTGGCGGAGTAGGAGGGATTTGAACCCTGATATACCTGCCTTATACAGCAATAAACAACGTATATTCGTTTTTATTATTTACTGCACGCGAACCAGAATACACGCATTTTGCGGCCCGAGAATAAAAAACGCGGTATAAAATGCGGTACGGGCGGCGGTCAATCGTAGGGGGAAAACACATCGTCGAGCGCGGCGGACAGCCGGTCTTCCTGGCCCTGCACATGGTGGGCGTAAATTCCGTAGGTGTCCATATTACGGCTGTGACCCACCAGGGACCGGAGCTGCCCTTCCGGCAAGCCCTGGGCGATGCTGACGAAGGTGTGGCGCAGCTCGTACAGGGTGCAGTAGGGAATCCCGTTGTGCGCGCAGTAAACCTTCCACCGGCGGCGGACGTGTTCTGTCAGATAGTCGGGAAAGACACGCCGCCGCCCCCCTGTCAGGGCCCGCTGGGCATCCAGCTCCTGCACGGCCCGGGCCGACAGGGCCACGGTGCGCAGGGCATTCTCGTTCTTTCCCTCGGTCAGATGCCCACTTGTGTTGCGGGATTGCTTGAGGTGCACCACAGAGCCGTCCACATCCACCCATTCGAGGCCCAGCAGCTCGCCGGGGCGCATCCCGGTCAGGACGGCCAGCCGGTAATAATGGATGTACTCATCCTTGACCGGCTTGCCTCGCCGGACCGTCTCGTCGCTGCGCAGCAGGGTGATAAGCCCATCCGGCTGCAAAATGCGCCTGCTTTTGCAGCGGGCGCTGGCCGGTACGGACAACTCTTCCGGCCGGTAGGATGTGTACCCGCACTTGCGGGCAAATTTAAGCAGCCCGGACAGATCGGCGCATAGGTTTTGTAAGGTCTTTTTGCTGCGGCCGGCCGCGCAGGCTGCGTCCAATACGTCCTGCAAGTCCTGATCGGTCAAGGTCTCAAGCCGCCTTTTTGCAAGCCGCGGCTCGAGCCAGGTATGCCAGCGGCTTTCTATGGGCTTCCAGTTGCTTTCCGAGGTGGTGAGCTTGCGCTGGGCCAGATATTCCGGTCAAATGTCCCCCACCGTCTTGCGCCGGCTGACTACGCCCAGATCAAGCCATTCGTCGGCCTTTTTGTTGGCCTCCCGCTGGCCTGTGCGGCCGGGCTTCGACGAATAGAAGCTGCGGCGCTTACCGTCCTTCTGGACGTTGGTCTGCCAGCGGCTGTACTTATCCGACCAGACCGCCGTATTCGTGCGTCTGCCCATAAAATACCTCCTTCTGCACAAGGTTGACAAACCCACCCAGAAGCGGTATACTAGCAGTGCATCAAGACCGCTTTTCCGTTCAAGGTTCATGGTGAGCTGTCTGCCCCGCCGCCCTGCTGCAACAGGCCGGCGGGGTTTCTTTTTTTTTCAAAATCGTGTTATAATTTAAATGCGGTTGAGTTTCTACTGCTGGGCCCTGTTGGGGCGGACGGCCCACCCCGGCGGGGCCTCTTTTTTGCGTTTGATTGCAAACAAAACGCAAAGGCCGCAAGTTGGTCGCAAGTCTGCAAGTTAATTACTTGCAAATACATACGCTGCAACGTTGCTATTGTTAACTCAGGCAAGTTGCAAGCAAGTTAAATTGGTTTAAATTCAGCGTAAAGTCAGCGCAAATTCAGCGTTTGCGGTGCAAGCTGTTTTTTCTTGTTTTTTCTCGCGGCGTGTTTCTTTTTTGTTTTTTCTGGCCGGTAAGCGCGATATGGTGCTATACTATAGACAGGTCATTTCTCTATGGATTTACCTCCTGCGTCCGACTTATACTTCCCCTATCCCATTGCCCCGCCTGCGGGTACAGGCGGGGCGCTTGCGTTATAGGGACTGTTTCCATTTTGGAAACAGTTCGACAGTGAACTTGTCGGAATTTCCGAACAGTTCATTGCCGGCAGGTCACAGCAGGCCGTACTGCCATTTGCTGTACACCCGGGCATTCACAAACATAATGGTCGCAGAGGAGTACGATTCTCCGTTGCCATGCCATTCCACTGAATGGTAATACGTATCGCCGATACGGGACGAATGGGTCACGGTGCCGTACCCGCCGATGATGTAGCACACCTCACGATAGGTCATATCCATCTGGATCGCGTTGTACTCATTCAGGGTAATATACTGACTGGGCGTCAGATCGGCGCAGCCCGACAGCAGCGCCGTTACGGCAAACGCAATGGATAAGATTTTAGCCGCAAGCTTTTTGTTTTTCATATGTTGCCTCCATTCCCCCCGGCCATGCGCCGGGTTTTTATTTGAAATTCGAATCCAACTTTTTATTTATTGTATCTTCCGCCATTTCATCATGTCCAAATGCATATGCCGTAAATATAAGCGTTACTTCATTGTTTGAGAAATTTCTAGACGGCGCATACATTTCTTTATACAACTTCTGTAAATTATCTATCATCCATTCATCTGTAGTATTTAATTTTACAGATAATTTTCTGATTGAATCAATAAGTCCAGGAGGCAGAGGATAGACAGCACCGTTGTTTAATGTATAAAATACTGTGGTGGCAAGGCACGCAAACGCATCTTTATACTTCCCTTCCTGTTCTGTTATACGATACATAGCATATTGAACATTGCAATACGAGCCCCAGCTACCTTCTTCTACATATTGGAGCGCGCTTCGATTAAGCTCTCCCCATATCAAATCTTTGAAATTATAATTCGGGTATTTATTTACTAAAATACTTAAATCAAGCAAAGAAACGGGTATATATTTATTTCTTCTCAAATACAATATGTAATCCGCTTTTTTTGCTTCTTCGCGTCCTAATTCAGTAAGCGAGGCCCCTTTTGCAAATCCTCGGTTTTCCAGTGAACGCATAAGGGCTGGAACATCTTCGATATCGAATTCATATTTCCAAAATCGCGCAATCTCTTTTCCAGATGCATATTTTTCATAATATGTAAGCAGCAAAAGCTCATGTGGATATAGTCCAGCATCATCTTTCAGATAGTTTTTGCACGATACAGAATCCATACTCTGTGCTTTGGGCGGTTCTTCATTGCTAGATTGATTTATTTCGGTTTTTTGTATCTGGCTTCTGTTTTTCTTGAAAATATCCAATATCCCCATCGTATCCTCCTCTATTTGAATTCACATGTCTTATTCTTTACTTTCATAATAGACACAAGCCTTTTGAATGTACGCTTCTGTCGTCCCCATAATCTCCGCAATTTCCCAAAGCTCATACCCATTGGCGAGCAATTTCCTCAGTTCTGACTGCGGGATCGCATTTTCAATATACCATTTGTCCGCCCGCACCTCATGCCGCATAATGGTGTCCCGAGCGGTTTTTTCACTGTAAAAGCCTCCATACAGGCAGTGTCCGAGCTCATGCCCCAGGTGGGCGGCCTCTTCCCCGGCCGGGTAGCGCCGGGAGCTGTCCATGCCGATATATTGCCGGCCGTTCAGTTCCAGCGCTAGACTACCGCTTTCCGGCAGCGGAAAGGCAGATACATCAATCCCCTTATCCTCAGCCAAACGGTACAATTCATTTAGCGTCATTTGGCATCACGCTCTTTAATGAACTGGGCGAAGCGCCGCACTTCGTCCAGCTGCTTGTCGGTGGCCTCGCCGCCAAACAAGGCAAACTTCAGATCATCTTCCGAGACCTCGCCGGGCACGGCGGGGTCTTTTTCTGTTTCCGTTCCCAACAGGTAATCTGTGGTTACTCCAAAGTAATCAGCCAAGCGATTGACTGTTTCGCCATTCGGGACGGCGCCTCCCTGCCATTTGTTCCATGCAGTGCGGCTCAGATTACAATCTGTACATGCTTTTGTTCTGGATACGCCTTTTTTCTGACAAAGCAACAGAAAATTATCATAAAACACAAAAAGTCACCTCGTTCTTTGTGCACAAGCACAAATATAGCCAAAGTTGCTTTTTGCGTATTGACAGGCAACCAAAGTAGCCGTATAATAGACGCACAAGGCAACCAAAGTTATCTATATACTATCTTACTCGCAATATCATAGTATCATCAGAGTAAACCAAAGTCAACTATTTTACTCTCAAAAGATAACTTTCGTATACTTGTACAACAAAATTCTGTCATTTTGGGCGGATTTACGAAAGGAGATGGAAACGTGCCTGAAAGATGTACTCCGTCTACAGCGAGAACAACCGCATGTACGTCGACAAGGCCGGGGGCAGCGTAACGTCGGACGCCTTCGGGATGCTGGACTACACCAGCGACCTGTACACCCTGCACGCCGGGTTGAACCGGCTGCGCGTGCAGGCGGATTCCGGCGTGTCGATGCTCGTGGTGTCTGTCAACGTCAAGACTGCGGTCGCGGGGGTGTACGATGGTATGTAATGTGTTCGACCTCGAGCTCAACCCGCTGGGGACGGTCTTTTCGTGGATATCCCTTGTGTGGGACGAGTATTACAACGCCCTGGGCGAGGCGCAGCTGGAGCTTGCGTACACGTCCGATAACGCCGCCCTCGTCAAAGCAAACCGCTATTTGGGCATCGACGGCAGCGACCACCTGATGCTGATCGAAACAGTGGAGATCACCGGCGACCGGCTGATCGCCTACGGTAAGGACGCGCTCAACATCCTGGACAAGCGCGTCAGCACCGAGACCGTAAAGAACGAGAACGGCGAGGCCGCCATTCTGCGCGTGGCCGGGGAAATGACGCCCTGGCCATGCTTTTCGGTCGGGGCAAATCAGGGCATCGAGGGGCAGTATACAGGCCAGATCGACGGCGGCTCCGTGCTGGACTACGCCCTGAAAATCGCGCAGGAGCTGGATATCGGCCTGCAGGTGCTCTTTGACCGGGCGGCCAAAACGCTGACCCTGACCTGCTATAAGCCCGCCTACGACGGCGTGATCCGCTACGCCCCCGAGTGGGGCAATATGGGCGATGTCGAGTATACACAAAGCACACTCGGCTATGCCAACGTGGCGATCGTCAAGGGCACGGCCCGCAGCGTGGACGATTCGGGCGGAGAGACCGAGATCACCGTCTATGTGACCACCGGCGACCTATCCGCCAGCGGCGCGGCCCGGCGTGAGCTGTACCTCAGCGCGTCAGAATCGATGGAAGAGGGCGAGAGCCTGACCGATTACAAAAACCGGCTGGCCCGCTACGGCATCCAAAAGCTATCGGAACAGGCAAGCATCGAATCACTGTCCTTTTCCGTTGACGAAAATGTCCGGGTTGGCCAGATGCTTGGCTGCCGCGTCGCGTCGCTGGGCCTGACGCTGCAAGCCCGTGTCGCGGCCGTCAAGATGACCAGCGAAAACAACCACACCACCCGGGAGGCCGAAATCGGCACCCCCGTTTTGCTTAGGAGGGGCTGACATGGCGATCATCGCATACCCGCTCAACAATATCACATACAGCGCGGAGGACGCGCAGACCTATTTTTCGTTCCGGCAAAACGGCGTAGAATCCGCGCTGGAGGATTATGTGCCGGAAGCCGGCGCAGGCATGCAGGTGACCATTTCCGCAGGGCTTGCATGGATGCGCCCCGAGAAATTCACCGGCTTTTCGGTGGCGTCGACGGCGGCAACGGCGGTCTCTATCGAAGAGAGCGACCCCACCAACGCCCGTATCGACCGCATCGTGCTGCGCTATGATTACGCGGCCAACGCCTGCCAGATCATGGCCAAGACCGGCACGCCTGCGGCAGAGCCGACGGCCCCCGCCCTCACCCGCGACGGCACGGCGTATGAGCTGGGCCTGTGTACCGTCCATGTAGGCGCGGGCGTGCTGTCCATCAGCGATGAGGATATCACCGACACCCGCGAAGACCCGACCGTCTGCGGCATCATTGACGCCGGCGGCGACACCGCCGTGCAGAGCGTCAACGGCATTTCGCCGGACGGCACCGGCAATGTTACGCTGCCTACCGGCGTTATGACCATCAACGACCAGGAGCCGGACGGCGACGGCAATTTTGACCTTGCTGTCATTGAGCCGCGCGTGTCGTACAACACAACGCCCCCCTATTCCATCCAGCTGCAGCCCAATACCCTGTACTACCTGGGTAATTACAACATTCAGGTGCTGAATGTCACCCTGGCTGCGCCGGCCGATACCACCCACGTGGCGGAGTATCACTTCATCTTCCGCAGCGGCGCAACGGCAACAGTGCTCAATCTTCCCGAAAGCGTCATCCTTCCCGAGGAATATTTGATCGAGGCAAACAAAATGTATGAGGTCAGCATTTGCGAAAATCTCTTGCTGATCCAGAGCTGGGGGGTTGCATGATGCTGCTGCGCAGACGGTCCATGCTTGCGGGTTTTAAAACGATAGCGGGCAAGCTGGGTTCTGTTGAGGTCGGAAAAACGGTGACGATCGCATCTGTCGGGGACTTTATTCTGGTCCATCAGGGCAACCCCGACAAAACAAGATATGACGCAAGCTGTAACGGCACGTGGTTATTGCTGGCGGACGCTTACGAAGCTGGGGATTATACAACCTACTTCGGTAGTAGCAATAATTATTCGATGTCTACAGTTGCTGGAAAACTGGTTACAGATTTTGACACGCTGTTTACTGGCGCAATTGCCGAAAACATTTTAACCGTAAAAATACCTTATTACGATATGACTACAGAACAAAATCATTATTTGGCAGACGGGTTTCAGTGCAAATCGTTTTTGCCCGCTGCTATTGAAATGGGGTATTATGCAGCAGATAACGACGAGGGAAACGAGTTTGTTCCAGCAGATGGGCACATCTTAAGTTATTTTGTGGGATGTTTGCCTGATACCGTATCAGAGGACCCAAAACGGGCATGTAGTGCGCGTTATTGGCACAGAAGTGCTTGTACAACAAACCTTGTTGACGTTTGGACAACTTCAGCGGCGGGCCGCGCAGCTGCGCGCGGTGGTAGTAGTGCGCAGAATTCAATTAGACCAATAATTATCATGAGCAAGTATACAGAAATCGACGGCACAGAAATTACCGTTTCGGAGTGAATTCAGTGTGGCGGAGGGCACATGACGCTGGATGAGATTCTGCTGGGCGGCGGCTTGGGGGCGGCCGCCGTGCTCAGCCTCTTGGAGATCGCCCCCATCAAGGTCAACCCCTGGCGCGCCATCGCCCGGGGGATTGGCCGCGCGCTCAATGGCGACGTGCTGGACCGTCTCGCGCAGGTACAGCAGGCCCAACAGGACACCAGCAGCGCCCTTGAGGCACACATCAAGGATTACGACGAGTACAAGGCGGACGAGCACCGGGCGGCCATCCTGGCCTTCAACACAAGCCTGCTGCGCGGCGAAATGCACACACAGGAGGATTTCTTTGACGCCTTCCGCCACATCGACCAGTACGAGGATTATTGTCGCAGCCACCCCGGCTACAAAAACAACCGCGCCGTGCACGCCATCGCCAACATCGGCAGGGTCTACGATGAACGGATGAAAGCCCGGGACTTTCTGGGCGGCGTGACCCGCGAAGAATAGGAGGCTACCATGTACGACGTGAAAGTATACTACCTCGCCACCGAGGGCGAAGTCAAGTTGTCCGAGCACTTCAAGGTGCGGGAATTCCGCTGCAAGGACGGCACCGACCCGGTCTTTGTGAGCGAGAGCCTTGTGGGCATCCTTGAGGCCATCCGGCTGCACTACGGCGCGCCGGTGCATATCAACAGCGCGTTCCGCACCCCGCAGCACAACACAAACGAGGGCGGCGTGAAGACCTCACAGCACACCTATGGCCTTGCGGCTGACATCCGCGTGGACGGCCATACGCCCGCAGAGGTCTACGCACTGGCCGACCAACTGCTGGGCGAGCACGGCGGCGTGGGGATCTATGACACCTTTGTCCACGTGGATGTAAGAAGTAAAAAGAGCCGCTTTGACTACCGCAGCAAAAAGTAAAGGGGTGAACGCATTGAAGCTCCACAAAATCGAGTTGAGCGGCTACTGCGCCAAGTCGCCGGAAGGGCCGGCGCTGTATCTCGGCACGGCTGGCAGCTATGGCAACGAACAGCTTGCGGTCACACTGGGCAAAGGCTGGGAAGGGCTGACCGTGACGGCGACCTTCCAGCCCGCTGGCGTGACCGTCCTTGTACCCGCTGACGGTACGCTGGACGTGCCTTGGGAGGCGACCGAAACGGCGCTGGCCGCCGCAAAGGGCCGCATCGTATTCGAGGGCGTAACGGACGGCCGCGTGCTGATCTCTACCGATATCCCCTATGCGGTAGACAGGCACAGCGACACCGAGGGCAGCAACTCGCAGCCGCCCACGCCGTCCGAATGGGAGCAGTACGTGGACGAGGTCAAGGGCGACGCCAACCGGGCCGAACAGGCCGCGGAGGACGCCGAAGCGTCCGTGCAGACCGTAAAGGACGCCGGGGCGCAGGCCGTCACGGATATCGGCGCCGCCAAGGACAGCGCCCTGGACGCTGTCGAAAAAGCGGGCGAGGAAGTCGCAGGCAGCATCTCGGCCGACATCCAGGCGGCAAAGGACGCGGCCGCAGCGGCTGAGCAGTCCGCCAAAGATGCCGCCGCCGAGCTGCCAAAGGTGCAGCAGGCCGGGCAAACCGCCCTTGATGATATCGCCACCGAGCGCGAAAGCTCCCTCACCGCCCTGGAAGATGAGGGCGACAAGCAGCAGAGCGCCGTCGCAGGCGCGGGTACGGCCGCGCTGGAAGCTATCCAGCAGGCCGTGCAGACCGTCACCGGGCAGATCACCCAGACCGGGGCAACGCAAGTAGGCGCGGTGCAGTCCGCCGGTACCACGCAGGCGGGCCTTGTCAACTCTGCCGGACAGCAGCAGGCCGAGAACATCGCGCAGGCGGGCTCCCAGCAGGCGCAGGCCGTGCAGGCGGCCGGCACGGCTGCGGTGGGCACCGTCAACGACGCCCGCGACGAGGCCGTCGAGGAGATCGAGACCGCCAATGCCCACTCCCCGCAGATCAACCAGGACACCGGTTATTGGCAGACCTGGGACGCCGAGACCGGCGAGTATGTGGACACCACGACCAAGGCGCAGGGCGCGACCCCGCAGCTGACCATTGGCACGGTGACCACGCTTGACCCCGGTGAGGACGCTACTGCGAACATCACCGGCACGGCGGAAGCGCCCGTGCTCAGTCTTGGCATTCCTGAAGGTGAGCCTGGCCTCGGCGTCCCCACCCCGTCCGCAAACGACTACGGCAAAGCACCCACCGTCAACGCTGCCGGAACTGGCTATGAGCTGACCGGGCCGTATGCGCCGCTCTCTGCCGTCATCATTGAGACGGCTAAAGGCAACCCCGCTGTGTGCGAAGATAGCGTGGAGTGGGGTTTGCAAGGAATGCGCGTGTATGGTAAGAGCACGCAAGTGAGTACGACGGGCGCGCAGTTGTTTGATATCGCAAGCATTGAAGTGGGTAAAAGTTATGGTTCTACCGGAATTTTGGAAGACTATTCAAGCAGAATAAGTACGCCTTTAATAGCATTGCCAGAAGGAACTACTCAAGTGTCTTCTTCTTCTTCTTCTGACATTCTTTTAATCTTAGTTGAATTTGGTGAAGATGGGGTGCTTCTTAATAGACGAACAAGTTTGTCCGTAACAGGAACACAAACTCTTAATGAAAATACTAAGACCGTCGGCATCACTTTCTTTAGAAATCTCAGTGTTGAAGTCATTGAATCCGAAATTGTAGATTTCATGCTCAACGCCGGTTCTACTGCTCTACCTTACGAGCCTTACACCGGTGGCAAGCCCAGCCCCTCCCCTGAGTATCCGCAAGAGATTGTAAGCGCAGGGGATGAGGGTGAAATAAGCATCACCCTGTCCGATAGCGGCGAGCAGTCCCAATCTCTCACTCTCCAAACTCCCGACGGTCTCCCCGGTATTCCTGTCGGTTCAGGCGGTAATTTCGTAGATGAGGATGGGCAGGAGTGGATTTGCAATTATAGAGACTGGGCAAGAGGGGTGGACGTGCAAAATATTGCCACATTAGTTTATAGTTCAGACGATGAAGACTTCATTCGTTTATACTGGAATGGTCAAAGAGAAGAACAATTATCCTACGGATGTGTAGATTTTTATGTATTTAATAATCGGGGCGTTCAAATATCTCAAGTGGATATATTAATGTGCTCTCATTTCCCACTGAAAAGAAATGTTACCTCTGGAATTCCCGGAGAACCCGGAACAATGGCCGCGGCGAATAGATTGTATTTCAGAATTTTACTCTCTACTATTGGAGCAACCGCAAGCGATGATGATTCCACATTATTACAAGCAGTTCGTAATTGGCTTAATACTCAATTAACTCTCGGGACACCCGTTACCGCAATAGTAAAAATAACCTCTCCAATCGAAACCCCAATCCCCGCTGAAGAACTCGCAGCTTACAGAGCCTTGCACGCCTACGACGGCACGACTGTGCTTACACCAGATGACGCGCTGGCACAGCTCGAAGTAGACTATATTGTTAAGCCCAAAGCATACATCGAAAAGAAGCTCACGGCGATCGAACAGAAAATCCAGGAAGTCGCCGCGGCACAGATCGACACACAGACAGGAGGTTGATACCATGACCCTGAGCTACCGCACCATCAAAGAGGAGATCGAAGCCGGTCACTATACGGTCAAGCGGGCGCTGGAGATCATCGGCGTGCAGCACGCCCGCCAGCAGATCACCGACGCCGAGTACACCGAGCTGTACAGCATGGCCGCCGCGCTGGCTGCCAATAACGCCGATGACGAGGAAGCCATCTGGCGCACACAGGTGGAGCACCGGCTTGCCGACCTTGAGGAAAGCGTGGGCCAGTTGCTTGAGAGCAGCGGCGGGGACGAGCCTGCGCCGGATGCGCCCGACGGCAGCGCGGACAAGCCCATCGAAGCCTATCGCGGCATGACCTACTACAAGGACAGGTACTACCTTGACCCCGAGGACAGCAATACTTACATCTGCACCCGCGATCGGGACGACGCCCCCGGCACCGGCCTTGCGCTGTATTACCTGCCGCATGAGCTGGCGGGCATCTACTTCCAGACCGTCGAAACCGAGTAACAGCAGCTTTTGTACCGGTTTTTTAGCTGGTATTGCATCCCTTTTTGATCTTCATTCGCTTTTTAATGCCTTTTTTGAGAAAGTGAGGTACATATGAACACCAACATCACCGCAGGGACCATCGCCCGCACCGCCTGCCTTGCGCTGGCGCTGACCAACCAGATTCTGAGCGCCACCGGCCACCCCGTGCTGCCCATCGAGGACGCGCAGCTCGAGAGCCTGATCACCACCGGATTTACCGTTGCCGCCAGTCTTGCCGCCTGGTGGAAGAACAACAGCTTCACCCCGGCGGCCCTCATCGGCGACCAGCACATGAAGGCAGCGAAAGGGAAATCGTGATGGATGAAGATGCAGTTGTCCGCTTCCTCCGCTGCCCTGCATCTGATCTTGTTGACCTTGCCGTTAAACAGGCAAATCTGAGCTGGAAAGAAGAGCTCGCTATCACACAGTGCGCGCGAAGAGACAAAACACAGGAACGAGCCGCAGAAGACTGTGGATACAGCGCGGACGCTATCCAGAAATGGTACCGGCGCGGCATCCGTAAGCTGTGTGAATCGTGGCGCGGCGTGTGGTGGATCGAACGTCTTTCCGAAGTATCCTAGCACACAAGGCCCCGAGGATTCCTCGGGGCCTTTTATTTTACCTATATTCACCCGTTTATTTCACATCAAGATTCCGGCAAAGTTCCTGATTCTGTCGGTGTTGCGTGATATCAAAATCATGTACACTTTGGGTATACGGAAGAGGAAATTTGTTGTGAAGTTTTCCAATTACAACAACAACCCGGAAGGCCGAAACGTCGGCGATTGTCCTGTAAGGGCGATATCGAAAGCCCTTGGGCAGGATTGGGAATCCACCTATCTGGCCCTTGCTGTGGAGGGCGCGCTGCTCCATGATATGCCGTCCGCAAACGCGGTCTGGGGCGCTTACCTACGCCGGAATGACTTTCGCCGCAGTCTTGCGCCTGACGGTATTACCGTCGGGGAATTTGCCGAACTGCACCCAAGAGGGACGTACATTTTAGCGCTTTCCGGGCACGTTGTGTGTGTAATAGACGGGGTTTTATACGACACATGGGACAGCTCCAATGAGCTTGTCCTCTACTATTGGAGGCGTTGACCATGCCCGGATATACAAACCCGTACTACCCTTATCAGCAGAACTATCAACCGCCCGCCCTCTCCCCCATGCCGGACCAGCTGGCGCAGTACCGCCAGCAGTATCAGCAGCCCATGCCCATGCAGCCGCCTGCCCCGCAAATACAGGCACAGCCGCAGCAGCCTGCGGGCTCTATCCTGTGGGTGCGCAGTGAGCAGGAAGCGCAGGATTTTCTTGTTGCGCCCAACAACGCCGTTGTCCTCTGGGACAGCAATAGCCCCGTGATCTACCTCAAGCAGGCAGACGCGAGCGGCAAGCCCTCTATGAAAATTTACGACCTTGTAGAGCGTACCGTGATGCCTTCGGCGACGGCTGGAACAGCGGCTGCGGACTATGTGACGCGCAAGGAGTTTAACGAGCTTTCAGCCCTTGTCAATCGGCTGTCTATGCCGAAACAGACTGCACATACAGAGCCTACAAAGGAGGCCGAATCGAATGCCTAACCCGTTCTACAGCGCGCTCAATCAGAGGGTGCAACCCGATATGACGCAGCAATTCCAGGCATTTGTGCAGCAGATGCAGGGACAAGACCCCAATGCGTTGATCCGACAAATGGTCGCATCTGGCCGCGTGTCGCAGGCGCAACTCAATCAGGTGCAGCAGCAGGCCCAACAGATGATGGGCATGATCCAGGGCGTGCAAGGAATGTTTGCACCGCGCAAGTAAAAAACTGTGGCCACAGTTTGTATATTCACTTACAACTAAGAAAGGACGTACTTATGTCTTTGGCAAACGATGCAACGATCACAATGCCGGTCGCGCCTGTTTATCAGGGCTGCGGCTACGGCGGTATGGGCTCCATGTGGGGCGGCGACATGATGTCGTGGCTGATCCTTTTCCTGCTGTTTGGCTGCTTCGGAGGTTACGGGTTCGGCGGGGCCGGGGGCTTTGGCGGTGGCTTCAACACCCCCAACGCCCAGGGTACCATTACCCGCGCCGACCTCAACGAGGGTTTTGCCCTTCAGGGCCTGCAGAACGGCCAGACCTCCATCAAGGACGCCGTGACCAACGGCTTCCATGGGGTTGATACTGCTGTGTGTCAGCTGGGCTACCAGACCCAGGATTGCTGTTGCCAGACCCAGCGGGCCGTGGACGGCGTGAATTACAACATGGCGACCCAGGCTGCCGGTATCCAAAACGCCATCCAGGGCATCAATTACAATCTGGCGACCGGCACCAACAGCGTTATCCAGAACGCCCACGATGATACCAGCCGCGTGCTTGCCAAACTGGACGCTATGGAGGCCGCCCGCGTCTTTACCGGAATCATCCGCAATATCCAGGTCGGGGGCACCCTGATGCACCCTGTGTTGGTCAACGTCGATATGGACGGGCTGACCATCACGGGCAATACTTACCCTGTGCGTCAGATGATGCGTGACCTGGGCCTCGCTTGGGACAAAGAGTGCAAAGCATGGACCGGCAGCCGTGAGGCTCTGAACGCTCTGTGCGTTAAGTACGCTTGAGATAATACAATGGAGGAAACAAAAATGAAAGTTATGCTGAATGGTCACGAGGTCGATTTCGATGCATGCGTTAACCTGATGGATGATGACATCCGCGAGACGCTGCACATGGAAATGGCGGACGAGTGCACCGTCCAGGAATTCCTGGACGCCTACTGCGAGGCCCACTCTAACAAGTATGGAGAGGAGTTTTGCATCTGATGCGCCAGCACATCTGTAAGAGCTGCGGCAAAATCTATTTGACCGACAAGCCTGACAGCTGGTATTGCCCTGAATGTGCGTCGGCATCCAGACGCAATGTGTTGCGCACCAGAGTGTGCGCCACCTGCGGCGTTGAGTTCGTTGGGTATCCACGCAGCAAATATTGCCCGAAATGCCGAATAGAGGCCCAATGAGAGGCGAATCGACGGCACAAAAAGAATGGTACAGCCCGCCCGCTGGGAAGCATCGACGTCTGCCGGAATTGTGGGAAAGAGTATGTTGTGAATGGCAGCCGCCAAATTTATTGCCCGGAGTGTGCAGGCGAAGCCGTAAGCGAAAAGGTTAAACAAGCAAAGCGCCAGTGGGCAGAGGATCGTCAGCACGAAATTAGAGAGCAAAAATCAGAAAAACGAAAAGATCGAAGAGTCTGCGCCGTGTGCGGAAAGCCGTTTTCCTCCCCCACCCCAACGGTTACTTGCTCCCCTGCATGCGCCGCAGAACAAAAGCGGCGCATGCAGGCCATAGCAGACGTCAAACGCGGCAGGGCCAGACCGGATAGAGTGCTCTCTAAACTGGAGCACACAAACCCACAGTCCGGGATTCCAGGCATAACCTGGCACAAGGGTAAATGGCAGCTCACAATAAAAGGCAAATATATTGGTCTTTTCCAGACCATTGAAGAAGCGAAAGCCAAAAAGAAAAGCATGGAGGAAAACCAATTATGAAGAAGATCATCAACGGAAAGTTATACAACACCGACACCGCCCGCAAAGTCGGCGGCTGGGACAACAACATCACGGACAACTTGTATTGGACGAGCGAAACGCTCTACCGGAAGCAGAGAGGCGAATTCTTCCTGCACGGCGAGGGCGGCCCAGGCTCTAAATACGCTGAACCGTCCGGCCAGGGAAACTGGTCCAGCGGCGAGAAGATCATCCCTCTGAGCTATGACGCCGCTCAAGCATGGGCGGAAGAACACCTTGACACCGGCACCTACCAAGCCGCTTTCGGTCCAGTTGAGGAGGACGACAGCACCGTCCGCATACTGATCTCTATGCCCGCTTCTGTTGCCGAGCGCGTCAAACGGGAGGCCGCGCAGGCCGGCATGGCCACAAGTGCCTATATTGTAAGCAAGTTATAAAGAAAGCGCCCCTGTGCTGCACCTTGACGGTGTGACATAGGGGCGTTTTCTTGTTACGCAAAAACAAACCCCTGCGACATCTCAAGGATATCACAGGGGCTTGTTTCAAGAGTGCGGTACAAAGTGTGGTATTCGCTCTCAAAGGATTGCGATTTTTGACGATGTACGCACATTTATTTGGCGGAGTAGGAGGGATTTGAACCCTCGCGCCGGTTTCCCGACCTACGCCCTTAGCAGGGGCGCCTCTTCGGCCTCTTGAGTACTACTCCAGAGCAAAGTCAGCTGTAACTGATGCAATTAAAATGGCGGAGAGAGTGGGATTCGAACCCACGGTGCGTTGCCGCACGGCAGTTTTCAAGACTGCTTCCTTAAACCACTCGGACATCTCTCCTCGTGGGCATCCTGCGCCGTACCGAATGCCTACTTATCATAGCAGTTTTGCCGCTGATTGTCAAGAGGCAATTTGAAAATCTTTGCCGCGGCGTGTGTGGCTTTTTGCATCTTTTATGCAAGTTTTCGCATTGACAGCGTTTTGGCGCGACGGTACAATCAGGGTACGAACAAAACCTTTGTCCCGCATATGCTTTGCAAGGAGGTCACCCGCATGAACGCTACCCACCCCGAACTGAAATGGCTGGAGGACCCGCGCGTCTTCGCGGTCAACCGGCTGGACGCCCACTCGGACCATCTGTGGTATACCGCACAGGGCGATCTGCGCCAGAGCCTGGACGGCGCGTGGCGCTTCGCCTACAGCCCCTGCCCCGCCGCGCGGCCGGCGGACTTCTGGCAGGCGGACGCCAGCCTTGACGGCTTTGGCGACATCGCCGTGCCCGGCCACATCGAGATGCAGGGCTACGGCCAGATCCAGTACATCAACACCATGTACCCCTGGGACGGCCGCCACGCCCTGCGCCCGCCCCACATCGCCTGGGACGACACCCCCGTGGGCAGCTATGTCAAGACCTTTACCCTCGACGCGGCGCTGCGCGGCAAGCGGGTGTGCGTGTCCTTCCAGGGGGTCGAGCGGGCCTTCTACTGCTGGTGCAACGGCCACTTCGTTGGCTACAGCGAGGACAGCTTCACCCCCGCCGACTTTGACCTGACCCCCTACCTGCGCGAGGGCGAGAACCGCCTGTGCGTCGAGGTGTACAAGAACTGCTCCGGCAGCTGGCTGGAGGATCAGGACTTCTTCCGCTTCTTCGGCATCTTCCGCTCGGTCTACCTGTACGCAAAGCCCGCCCTGCACATCGAGGACCTGTGGCTGCAGGCCGGCCTCGAGGCCGACAACAGCACCGGCACCCTGGCCCCCCGCCTGCGCCTGAGCGCCGCGCCCGGGGCCAGCCTGGAGGGCTGCACCCTGCACTGCGCCGTGGCCGCCCCCGGCGGGCAGCCGGTGTGGGACGCGCCCATGCCCCTGCGGGCCGACGGCAGCGGCTACGTCTACGGCCTGCCCGTGCGCCTGCCCGGCATCCGCAAGTGGTGCCATGAGGACCCCGCCCTCTACACCGTCACCCTCACCCTGCGCGACGCCGCCGGCGCCGTGCAGGAGACCGTTCCCTACCGCACCGGCTTCCGCCGCTTTGGGCTGCGCGGCGGCGTCATGGAGCTGAACGGCGAGCGCGTCGTCTTCAACGGCGTCAACCGCCACGAGTGGAACCCCGCCGCCGGCCGCGCCATCGGCCCCGAGGATATGTACCGCGCGATGGAGACCTTCCGCCGCAACAACATCAACGCGGTGCGCACCTGCCACTACCCCGACCAGAGCCTCTGGTACGACCTGTGCGACGAAAACGGCATCTACATGATCGACGAGGCCAACCTGGAGAGCCACGGCTCCTGGCAGAAGATGAGCGCCGTGGAGCCCTCCTGGAACGTGCCGGGCAGCCTGCCCGAGTGGCGCGACTGCGTGGTGGACCGCGCGCGCTCGATGTTCGAGCGGGACAAAAACCACAGCGCCATCCTGATCTGGAGCTGCGGCAACGAGTCCTACGCCGGCGAGGACATCCTGGCCATGAGCGACTTCTTCCACCAGAACGACCCCGGCCGCCTGGTGCACTACGAGGGCGTGTTCCACTGCCGCGCCTTCGACCAGATCAGCGACATCGAAAGCCGCATGTACGCCAAGCCCGACGAGATCCGCGCCTACCTGGAAAGCAAGCCCGCCAAGCCCTTCATCCTCTGCGAGTACATGCACGATATGGGCAACAGCCTCGGCGGCATGGAGAGCTATATCCGCCTGCTGGACTACCCCCAGTACCAGGGCGGCTTTATCTGGGACTACATGGACCAGGCCCTGTGGCAGCCCGGCGTCCGGGGCCGCCGCCTGGGCTACGGCGGCGACTTTGGCGAGCGCCCCACCGACTACGCCTTCAGCGCCAACGGCATCGTCTTTGCCGGCGGCGAAGAGAAGCCCGCCATGCAGGAGCTGCGCTACTGGTACGACACGCCTGCCCGCCGCACCGCACACGACGCGCGCAACGCCCGCGCCGCGGCGGCGGCCAGCCTGCCGGCCCTGCGCGCCGGCGGCCCGCTGCGCGTCATCCAGGGCGACGTCAACCTCGGCGTCGAGGGCGAGGGCTTTGCCCTGCAATTCTCCTACAGCGAGGGGGGCCTGGCCTCGCTGCGGCTGGCCGGCGGGCCCGAATGGGTCTGGCGCGCGCCGCGGCCGGCCCTGTGGCGCGCCGCCACCGAGAACGACAAGGGCTGCGGCTTCCCCGTGCGCAGTGCCGCGTGGATGGCCGCCGACGCCTACCCCAAAGCGGAGGGCTGGCAGGTGGAGCAGGCCGACAGCGAGGCTGTGCGCATCCGCTACCGCTTCAGCTTCCCCACGGTGCCGGGGGCCGCGACGGATATCGTCTACACCGTCGCCGGCAGCGCGCTGCGGGTGGACGGCGTCTACCACGGCGTGCCGGGCGCGCCCGAGCTGCCCGTCTTCGGCCTGCGGCTGTGCACGCAGCACGCCGCCGCCCGCGTATGCTGGACCGGCCTTTCGGGCGAGACCTACCCCGACCGCTACAAGGGCGCGTCCTTCGGCCGCTGGGCCGAGACGCCCCACATCCCGGCCTACCTGGTCCCGCAGGACTGCGGCGTCCACATGGGCACCCACGCCCTCGCGCTGGAGCTGCAGGACGCCGCCTGCCGCACCACCGCGGCCCTGCGCGTGCGCATGGCGGACGGCGAGCCCTTCGCCTTCTCGGCCCTGCCGAACACCGCGCAGGAGCTGGAGGCCGCCGCCCACCGCGACGAGCTGCCCAACACCGGCCGCACCGTCCTGACCATCATGGGCGCGGTGCGCGGCGTCGGCGGCATCGACAGCTGGGGCACCGACGTCGAGCCCGCCTGCCGCATCAGCGGTGAGGAAGACCACCGCGTCAGCTTTATCATCGAGCTGTAACCCCCGCGCAGCACAAGGCCCCCGCCTCCCTGGATGGGAAGCGGGGGCCTGTTTTGCATGCGGCGCGGGGCTACTCAGGCTTCTTCTTCGTCCTTCGCGGCGGCGGGCTCCTCGGGGGCCTCTTCGGCCTCGGGCGCTGCGGCGTCCGCTTCGGCCTCGGCGGCCTTCTGCATGGCCTCGGCGTGGGCCTTGCCGGCGGCGACGCCCGCCTCGTAGGCGGCGGCAGTCTTGTCGGCGGCCTCCTGGTCCTGTTCAGCGTCCTCGGGCACGTCGACCGTGACCTTGATGGGGAACTCTTTGCCCAGTTTCTTGGCCAGGACGGCGACGCCCAGGCCCGCGGCGGCGACAGCAGCGGCTGCGCCCAACAGTTGGAATAAAGCTCTCATCTGCAACCTCCTATGCTTTTACAGGCTTATTGCTCACCGGCCGGCGGCCGGGGACGGGACAGGTTTACGAGAAGGCGACCACGTCGTTCAGAGGCTTGTGGGCCGGCTCGACGGCGGTGGCGCTCAGCACGGGACCCTTGCCCCGGTAAATGTTGTGGAACTTGTAGCCGACGCGGGCGGTGACCGTCACCCAGCTGCGCTGCTCCAGGGCCTTGTAGCCCTCGTACACGCAGGGGAAGCCCACGAACTGGATGTCCTGCACGCAGCAGGTCATCGCGAAGCGCCCGGGCACGAAGCTGTTCTTGCCGGCGCGGCTGGTCTGGCACACCTGCGCCAAAAAGCGCACCGTCTTGCCCACGTACTTCTGGGGGTCCTCCTGGCAGTCCAGGTACCAGATGCCGAAGTCGTCGTCCCCGATCTCGATGACGGGGGCGTCCACGTCGAAGGGCAGCGGGTCGGGGATGTCGTCGTAGGCGACGCTGCCGTCGGCGAACTCATAGGCGATATCGCAGCGGCGGGACGCCTGGCGCACCAGGCGGTGCAGCTCCTGCCGGGCCTCGTCGCTGTTCACCTTCTCGGCGCGGTTGAACACGATCAGCTCGCTGCGGGCGATCTTGTCCAGCATCAGGCTGCGCATGGCGTTGTCCCGGGCGTAGGTCAGCGCGGTGGCGCCGTCGGCCGTGGCGATCACCTGGTAGATCAGCCAGTGCGCCGGCAGCGCATCGGCCAGGTCCTGCAGCAGCCACATGCCGTTGTACTCGATGACGACGCGGCCCGCGCCGGTCTCTTTCTCGAGGCGGGCCAGGTTCTGGGCGTTCAGCTCGGCCTTATCCTCCAGCACGCGGACGCTGGTGCCGGGGAAGGCGAATTTCTCGGGCTTGTACTCCACTTCGCCCTCCTCGCAGACAAGCAGCAGCGTCTTGTCGCCGGAGTCGAAGTTGGGGTCCTCAAAAGTCTCCTGGATGAAGGTGGTCTTGCCGCTCTCGAGGAAGCCCACAAACAGGTAGACCGGTACTTCTTTTGCCATAAAAGGGCGCTCTCCTTACCTAGTTTCAGCAGCCGAACAGCGCGGCGATGCCCGCCTCGTCCAGCTTCGAGCCGATGACCACCAGCTTGCCGCCGACGTCGGCCTTGCGGCTGCGGATCTCCCGCTCGCCGGGGACGTAGTCGAACTCCAGCCAGCCATCGGCGCCGCCGTCCACGATGCCCTTCGAGCGCAGGATCGTGCCGTACTTGCCGCTCTCCAGCTCGTCCAGGGCGTGCTCGACCGTGGCGCGGGTGATGGTGCGGGCCGTCTCGACGCCCCAGCTGGTGAACACCTCGTCGGCGTCGTGGCCGTCGTGGTGATGGTGGTGATGGTGGCAGCAGTGGCCGTGCTCATGGCCCTCGTGGTCCTCGTGGTCATGCTCATCGTGCCCGTCGTGGTCGTGATGGCAGCAGCAGTGCCCCTCCTCATGCTCGTGGTCATGATGGTGGTGATGCTCGTGCTCCTCCTCATCCTCGTCCTCGCCGTCGTGGTGATGGTGGCCGCAGCTGCACACGCCGTTCTCGTCGTAGTGGTGGTGATGGTGCTCGTGCTCGTCCTCATCCTCTTCGGCGTGGGCGGCGTTGGCCTCGGCGGCCATGGCCAGCAGCTCGGCCACGAAGTCGTTCTTCTGCGACATGGCGGTCAGGATCTGCGCGCCGGTCAGATCGTCCCAGGGGGTGGTGACGATGGTGGCGGTGGGGTTTTTCTCCCGCAGCAGGGCCACGGCGGCGGCCACCTTGTCGGCGTCGGCGCCGCGGGTGCGGCTGAGCAGGATGCAGCTGGCGTGGGAGACCTGGTCGTTGTAGAACTCGCCGAAGTTCTTCATATACAGCTTGACCTTGTTCACGTCGGCCACCGTCACAAAGCTGGACAGCTCGACGTCCAGGTGTTCGGCCACGGCCTCGACGGCGCGGGTCACGTCGGACAGCTTGCCGACGCCCGACGGCTCGATCAGGATGCGGTCGGGGTGGTACTGCTCCACCACCTTGCGCAGCGCGTCGCGGAAGTCGCCCACCAGCGAGCAGCAGATGCACCCGGCGTTCAGCTCGTTGATCTTGATGCCCGACTCCTCCAGGAAGCCGCCGTCGATGCCGATCTCGCCGAACTCGTTCTCGATCAGCACCACCTGCTGCCCTTGGAAGGACTCACGGATCAGCTTTTTGATCAGGGTCGTTTTGCCCGCGCCCAAAAAGCCGGAAAAAATATCGATCTTGGTTGCCATAATCGTTTTTTGCCTCGTTTTCTTCTCACTCTATCTGCGTGACAACGGGGGCCGGGCCCCCGCAAACTTCATACATCTTTATTATAACAAAGCTGTCAATGCCCGAAACGGCGTTTTGCGGAATATTTTGTAAATTTTTTGCGACGGGCGGGCCCGCATTGCATTCTTCGGGCCGGAATGCTACAATAAGGGCAGCCAAACGACGCCGCCGGGCGTTCTTCCCGGCAGATTTTGCAGAAAGAAGGCTTTTGCTATGTCTACTGTCAGCGAACGGCTGGCCGCCCTGCGCAGCGCGATGCGCAGCGCAGGGGTGGCCGCCTACCTCATCCCCACCGGGGACCCCCATTCCAGCGAGTATCTGCCCGCCCATTATAACAGCCGGGAATATTTTTCCGGCTTCACCGGCGAGAATTCCACCCTGGTGGTCACCTTGTCGAAGAGCGCCCTGTGGGCGGACGGCCGCTTTTTCGTGCAGGCCGAAAAGGAGCTGGCCGGCACCGAGATCGAGCTGATGCGCATGGGCGAGCCGGGCGTGCCCACCGTCGAGCAGTACTGCGCCGGCGCCCTGGCCGAGGGCGAAAAGCTGGGCCTGTGCGGGCTGACCGCCTCCTGCCAGCTGGTGCGCGGCCTGCAAAAGCTGCTGGACCCCAAGGGCGTGGCCGTCGTCACGCTGAATTTGGAGGACGAGCTGTGGACCGAGGGCCGGCCCCCGCTGCCCGCCACCCCCGCCTGGCTGCTGCCGGCCGAATACGCCGGGGCCACCCCCGCCGAAAAGCTGGCCCGCCTGCGCAAAAAGCTGGAAGAGCTGGGCTGCACCGCCCAGATGGTGGGCAAGCTGGATAACCTGGCCTGGCTGCTCAATTTGCGCGCGATGGACATCGAGTGCACCCCCTACGCCATGGCCTACTGCTTCGTGACGATGGACGAGGCCGTGCTCTTTATGGACAGCAGCCGCCTTGCCCCCGAGGCCGCCGAAGAGCTGGCCGCCTGCGGCGTGCGCCTGGCCGGCTACGACGAGGTGCTCAGCTTCCTGGCGAATTACAGCGCGCCCCAGACCGTCCTGGCCGAGCCCGCCTCGGTCAACTACGCGGTGTTCAGCGCCCTGGAGGCGAACCCCGCCCTGACCGTCAAGAGCCTGCCCGACCCCCTGCTGCCCATGAAGGGCGTGAAGAACGCCACCGAGCTGGCCCACGCCCGCGAGTGCCACATCCGGGACGGCGTGGCGATGGTGCGCTTCCAGAAAGAGCTGGAGGAGCGCCTGGCCGCCGGCGAGGCCCTGACCGAGCTGACCGTCGACGAGATCCTGCACAAGTACCGCAGCGCCCAGGACAAGTTCCTGGTGGAGAGCTTCGGCACCATCGCGGCCTACGGCCCCAACGCGGCCATGATGCACTACCACGCCACCGAGGCCGACCACGCCGCCCTCGAGCGCAGGGGCTTTTTGCTGGTGGACTGCGGCGGCACCTATATGGACGGCACCACCGACATCACCCGCACCTACCCCCTCGGCCCCCTGACCGAGGAGGAGCGGCTGTGCTACACCTGGACGCTGCAGAGCCACATCGACATCGCCAGGGCCGTCTGGCTGGACTACTGCACCGGCCAGATGCTGGACAGCATCGCGCGCGAGCCGCTGTGGCAGCACCTGATCAACTACCGCTGCGGCACCGGCCACAGCGTCAGCTTCGTGGGCAACGTGCACGAAGGCCCCCACAGCCTGAACCCCCGCAACCAGGTCGTCTTTGAGCCGGGCATGGTCGTCACCGACGAGCCCGGCGTCTACGAGGGCGGGCGGCTCGGTATCCGCATCGAGAACGAGCTGGAATGCCGCGAAAAGGCCGTCAACCAGTACGGGCGCTTCCTCTGCTTCGAGCCGATGACCTGGGTGCCCATCGCCACCTCGCCCATCGTGCCCGGCGTGCTCACGCGCGAGCAGCGCGACTGGCTGAACGCCTACCACCGCCGCGTCTTCGAGCAGCTGGCCCCCCGCCTGACCGGCGAGGAGCGCGACTGGCTGGCCGGCAAGTGCGCCGCCATCGGCGACTGAGCGGCCTGCCTGCGCAAAAACGACAGACAAAAACCGGGGCAGGCCCTTGGGGCCTGCTCCGGCTTTGATTTTGCATTCAACGCTCCGCCCTGCGGGGCAGGAGGTCCTTTTATTATGATCTTTCACATCGCGATCTGCGCCGGGGACCCCGCCCTGCGGACGGTGCTGCGGCGGCACTGCGAAGACTATTTTGCCCGGCGCACCGCCGTCTGCGCCGCCGACTGCTTCGACAGCCCGGCGGCCCTGCTGGCGCGGGACGCCGCGGGCGGCCGCTACGAGCTGTACCTGATCGAGTTGGCCGGCCCGGCCGGCGCGCTGCCGGCGGGGCTGTCGGCCGCCATGACGCTGCGCCAGCAGGGCCGGCGCGCGCCCCTGGCCTTTGCGGCGCGCACGCCGGCCTGGGCCTACTACGCCTACCGCGCCGACGCCATGCAGTACCTGCTGTGCCCGGTGCGCTACGAGGCGATGTCCGCCCTGCTGGACAGGGCCGTCCAGCCCGAGTACGCCCCCGCCCTGGCCCTGCCGACGGCGGCGGGGCTGCGGGTGCTGCCCTATGCGCAGATCGAATACCTCGAGTGCACCCAGCACGTGGTGCACTTCCACCTGCGGGGGGGCGAGGCGGTGGCCTCGCTGTCGCAGCGGGCGCCCTTTTTGCAGCTGGCCGCGCCGCTGCTGGCGGACGGTCGCTTTGTCCAGACGCACCGCTCGTACCTGGTCAACCTGGCCGAGGTGCGGCTGCTGGCCGCGGGCGAGGTGCAGATGGCCAGCGGGGCCCGGCTGCCCCTGCCCCACGGGCGCGAGGCTGCCGTCCGGCAGGCGCTGGCCGCGTGGCACGGCGGGGCCTTTGGGGATATTTAAACCTTCGCCCAGTCCAGCTGGGCCCAGCTGGTCAAGAACTGGCTGCTGGCCGCGCGGATGGCCGCCTCGTCGGGGGCGCTGGCCGCGTCGGCCACCCCGATGACGGTAAAGCCCGCGTTATGGGCGGTGCGCGCCGCGTACAGCGCGTCCTCACAGACGACGCACTGCGCCGGGTCGGCGCCGCCCAGGCGGCCCAGCGCCTGGAAAAAGACCTCGGGGTGGTGCTTCGAGTTGTCATTGCCCGCCGTCAGCACAAACTGGAACTTGTCCAGGATGCCCAGCCGGCCCAACACCCGCTCGCACATGAACTGCCAGGTGGCCGAGCAGACGCACATCTGGGCCCCTTCGGCCTCGAGGCGGTCCAGCACCTGCGCCACCCCCGGCTTGAGGCCGACCCCCTGGTACAGCCGGCCCACCGCGTCCACGGCCGCGCGGGTGTAGCCGTCGATGGTCAGGGGCAGGTCGTAGGTCTCGATCAGGTACTGCGCCGTTTCCAGCGCGCTCATGGGCAGCAGCACCCGGCCCAGATCGGGCGCGGGGGTGCGGCCAAAGCCGCGCACCAGCTCGTAGGGCGCCTCGGCCCAAATGGGCATGCTGTCGGTCAGCGTGCCGTCCATATCAAAGATCCAGTATCGATGCCGCATCGTATCTCCCTCTCACTCAGCGCCGCCGTGCGCCGTTTTTCCACGATTATACACGATGCGCTGCGGGATGTAAAGCCGCACGCCCAAAAAGCCCCGGCCGGATGCGCCTGTCATCCGGCCGGGGCTTTTGGTATCACTTGAGCTTATTCAAAGGGCGGGCCGGCGCGGTCGGGGGCGGCGTCGGCCTCCAGCAGCGCCTTTTTGACGCTGAGCAGGTTCTGCGGCCCCATCGAGAAGCTGCGCAGCCCCATGTGCAGATACTGCACCGCGTTGGCCGGGTCGCCCACGGCCAGGCCGCAGATGCTGACGGGGATGCCCCGCGCCTCGGCGGCGTCCACCGTCATGCGGATCAGCTTGTACATGGCCTTGCTGGTGGGCTGGAAATAGCGCTCGGCGCTGGTCACCTCGCGGCCGGCGGCGTGGGTGTACTGGGTCAAGTCGTTGGTGCCGATGACGAAGAACTCGCACCCGTGCCGCACAAAGTCCTCGGCGGTCAGGCAGGCCGCCGGGATGCTGAGCATGATGCCGAAGGGCACGTCCGCCTTATAGGTGATGCCGCGCTCCTCCAGGTTGTGGCGGCAGTGGTTGACAAGGCTCATCGCGTCGTCCCAGTCGGCCACGTTCGTCACCATGGGGAACATGATGCGCAGCGGCCCGATGGCCCCGGCCCGCAGCAGGGCGCGGATCTGGTTTTCGAAGCGGCGGGGCTGCCGCAGGCTGGAGCGTATGCCCCGCATGCCCAGATGCGCGGACTGGTCCCCCTTGTAGACGTTCGAGAGCGTGCGGTCGGAGCCAAAGTCGAAGGTGCGCACGGTGATGGGCTTGCCCCCGGCCGCCGCGATGCAGGCCGCGTAGTAATAGAACTGCTCCTGCTCGTCGAAGGTGTTGCCCGCCAGGATCTGGTAGTCGCTGCGCAGCAGGCCCACCCCCGCCGCGCCCAGGTTGAGGGCGCTGCCGATGTCCTCGGGGCCGAAGCAGTTGGCCAGCAGCTCGAAGGCCGCGCCGTCGCGGGTGCGGCAGGGCATGCTGCGCACGGGCATCTCGAGGGCGTCCTCCTCCACCTGCTGGCGCGCGCAGATGCGGCTGACCGTCTGCTGGCGGGTGTCGGCGTCGGGGTCCAGGATGCAGCAGCCGGCGTCGGCGTCCAGCACCACCAGGCGGCCGTCGCAGTCGTCCAGGAAATCGCGCCCCACCTGGATGATGCTGGGGATGCCCCGCGCCCGGGCGATGATGGCCGCGTGGCTGAGGGTGCTGCCCTCCGAGGTGATGATGCCCAGGATCATCCCCGACGGGATGCTGAACAGGTCGCTGGGCATCAGCTTATCCGCCACCAGGATGACGGGGTGGTCCAGCGTGAGCAGCACGCGGGGCCGCCCGGCCAGGATGTTCACCACCCGCTGGGTGACGTCCAGGATATCGACGTTGCGCAGCTGCAAATAGGCGTTGTCGGTCATGGCCAGCAGCTTGTCGGCGTAGCGCTGGCCCACGCGGTTCATGGCCTCGGCCGCGCCGGTGCCGGCCTGTATGTAGGAGCGCACCTCGCCCATAAAGCTCTCATCCTCCAGCAGCATGCTCTGGAAGGTGAAGATGGCCTGCTCGCTGGCGGCCGAGCGGCCGGCCATGGAGTCCAGCTCGTTCTTCGCGATGCGCAGGGCCTCTTCCAGCACCAGCTCCTCTTTTTCGGGGCTGTGCTGGCTGCGGTTGAACAGGTAGGTCTCCCGCTTGAGCAGGCTGACCTGCCCCAGCACCAGACCGGGCGAAACGGATATGCCCTGATACTGTCTCATGCGATCACCTCCGGCAGCAGCGGCCCTGTCAGCGCCCGGCGGACAAGGGCCTGCAAGAACAGATGCGGCAGCAGCGCGGCCCGGGCGGCCAGCGCGGCGCTGCCGGCGTTTTTCTCCCCCTGCTCGAACAGGGGGTCAAAGCCCGCCAGCCGCCCGGCGTCGCAGGCGTCTAAAAAAGCGGCCTCCAGCTGCTCGACGGTATACAGGCGGGCCGGGTCCACCCCGGCGGCCTCGGCGGCGGCTTCCAGCGGGGCCAGGGGCTCGTCCTTCCAGCCGGCGAGGGCCAGCGCCAGCGCCGCCGGGATATGCGCGGCGGGCCAGCGGGCGCGCACCGCCTCCTGCAAGGGGTCGAAGCGGGCGCGGAACTCCCCGGCGGCTTCTTCGCTGCCGGGCAGCGCCAGCGCATAGGCGTCGCCCCGCAGCCGCCCGAAGGCCCGCAGCGTGTCGTAGTAGCCCAGCTCGATGTTGCGGCGGGCGACGGCAGGGTCGAAGCGCAGCAGCTCCCCCAGCTCCCAATGGCTGCGGATGAGGGTGGTGGGCAGGCCCGTGCGGTTCGGTTTGGTGAAGCCCAGCCCCTCGAGGTCGACGCAGACCAGCTCCTCCGCGCCCAGCCGCGCGGCCAGCCCGGTGGGCATATTGTTCGAGTAGCCGCCGTCCAGGTACTCGACACCGTCGATGCTGCGCGCCGGCATGGCCGGGTAAAAGGCCGCCGACGCCAGCAGGTAGTCGCCCACCTGGCCCTTGGGGATCTCCTCGAGGGTCAGCTCGCGGGGGCGCAGGCCGCGCTTTGCCACCGTCACCAGGCCAAAGCGCACCGGCGAGGCGCGCAGCGCGTCCTCGTCCAGCACGCGGGCCACGATGCCCTCCAGCGGGGAGATATCCAGCCCGCCCTCCGCCACGAACTGGCGCACCGCCTCGCCCAGGGCGCGGGGGCCGCCGGCGGGGTCGGGCAGCTCCATCACGTCCTCGCTGCGGATGCTCAGCCACATATCCCGGGCCGTCTCGTACTGGCCCAGAACATACATCGCGCCGTTCAAACAGCCGACGCTGGTGCCGGTGACGGCCCCGGCCGTCCAGCCCAGCTCATCCAGCGCGCGCCACACGCCCACCTGGTAGCTGCCCCGGGCCCCGCCCCCGGCCAGCACCAGACCGCGGCAGCGTTTGGTCCGTGCTTCCATCTGCGACCCCTCCCTTGCCGGGCGTGTACCGCCCGTTGATTCTGTATCTAGTATAACACAAAACGCCGGGAATTTCTGCCACCCGCCCCGCCCGCAGAGTGCACAAAGTTAAGGGAGACAAAAAGCCGGTGGTATGCTACCCGGCGGCCGCGGCCCACACAAAAAAGCGCCCGCTTGCGCGGGCGCTTCGTGGCGCTTGGGTCTATCCTCCGGGGCCGGCTTACAGCTCGGTCTTCCACAGGCCGTGGAGGTTGCAGTAGGCGTAGGCGGCCACGGGCTTGTCGCCCTCGGCCAGGGCGAAGGTCACCTTGGGCTCGGCGCCGGCGGCCAGCTCCTTGCGCTGGACGCCCTGCTCGGTCTGCAGGGCCACCCACTGGATCAGGTGAGCGTCGGTCATGGGGTGCGCCACCGAGCCGACGGTCACGGTCACGACGCTGCCCTCGACGGCGGCGACGGGCTTGTGCTTTTCGCCGGCGGCGTCAACGGTGTTGGGGACCAGCTCCTTCATGGGCTCGCCGCAGCAGATCATGGGCACGCCCGAGCTGTAGACCATACCGGCCAGGTTACCGCAGTGGCTGCAAACGTAGAACTTCAACTCTTTCATGGTATTCTCTCCTTTGTCCTTTATCTTCGCGGGCCGCGGGATGCGGCCTGTGGTTCGGTTTGCGGGGCGGGGGCCTCTGCCGCCCGCCTGATGGTACCAGTATACCCGATTTTGCGCGCCGGGTCTGTGACTGGGTTACCCCAGCAGGCCGAAGTGCTGCGCCGCCTTCCAGATGCCGTCCCCGTCCACGCTGGCGGTGACGTAATCGGCCGCGGCCTGCACGGCGGGGGCGGCGTTGCCCATCGCTACGCCCATGCCGGCATAGCGCAGCATCTCGATGTCGTTGCCGCCGTCCCCAAAGGCGATGCACTCGGACGGGCGCAAGCCAAAGCGGGCCAGCATGCGGGCCATGCCCTCGGTCTTGCCGCCGTCGGCGGGGATGATGTCGGCGAAGACGTCGTTCCAGCGCACCGCCTTGAAGCCGGGCACCGCCGCCGCAAAGGGCCCGTCCAGGGCGGGGGGCATATAGGCATTCAGCTGGTAGGTGGCGTGGGTCAGGGCCCGGGCCGGGTCCTCGACGGGGTGGCGGGGCAGGCCCATGCCGGCGGCGCGGCAGCGGGCGTCCACCGCCGCGCTGTGGCGGTTGTCGTAGACGTAGTCCGCCTCGCAGAAGGCGCAGACCACCTCGGGGTGGGCGTCCAGCCAGCGCAGCAGCGCCGGCACCGAGGCCGCCGGCAGCGCCCGGTTGTAAAAGGGCACGCCGTCCGCGCCGGTGCAGCACTGGCCGTTGGTCAGCACATAGCCGTCGAAGCGGAAGTCCAGCTCCTCCTGCAGCGAGCCCAGATACATGGGCGGGCGGCCGCTGGCGATGAACAGCTTGAGCCCGGCTTTGCGCATCCCTTCCAGCGCGCGCACCGCCGAGGCGGGCACCCGCCGCGTGGCAAAGCTGAGCAGCGTGCCGTCGATGTCGAAAAAGGCGGCTTTGATCGTATCCACGGGCTTAAAGCTCACCTGCCTTCAGCTTGTCCAGCACCTCGAACAGGCTGGCGCACTGCGCGGTGTACAGCCCGCGCATCTCGTCGGTGACGGGCATCAGGTCGGGCACCATCACGGTGACGAAGCCCCCGACCGCGCCGGCGCGCACCCCGTTGTGGCTGTCCTCCAGCACAAGGCAGCGGCAGGGCTCTGCGCCCAGCTTCTCCGCCCCCAGCAGGAAGGACGCGGGGTCCGGCTTCGAGCGGCCGACCATCTCGCCGGACACGACGGCCTTGAAGTAATGGCCCAGGCCCCAGTTGTCCAGGTTGCGGCGGATCACCGCCCCGCTGCTGGACGAGACCACCGCCATCGGCACGCCCTGCGCATCCAGCCAGGCCAGCAGCT
The DNA here is from genome assembly GCA_944387975.1 of uncultured Faecalibacterium sp. Taxonomy (GTDB): domain Bacteria; phylum Bacillota; class Clostridia; order Oscillospirales; family Ruminococcaceae; genus Faecalibacterium. The sequence goes on along the minus strand of CALXGZ010000123.1, from coordinate 1,382 downwards.
CGTCCAGGCCGGGCTTTTTGGGCACCGGCCTGCGGAAGGCCTCCTGCGCCATATCGTGGAAGCGGCCGAGGATGGCCTCGGCCGGGCAGTCGGGCCCGTAGTAGCCGCGCAGCACGGCGCGCAGCGTCTCGCCGGCGGTGCCGCGGGCGGCCTCGTCCAGCCCTTCCTTATAGGGCAGCCCGTATTCTGCCAGGGCCGGGGCCCAGAAGGCGCCCCACATGCGCTCGGTATCGAACATCAGGCCGTCCATATCAAACAGAACCGCTTGTATCATAGCTCTCCTCATCTTGCTCTGTCGCTCTCCTGCGATCCCCTCGAACCGGGCCGAACCGCCCGGTCTCCGCTCTTATTATAGCACAATCCCGCGCAACTTACAGCACCCAAAGATGAAAATATCTGCCGCCCCTCTTGTAAAATTCTCATCAGTTATTATAATTAGTAGTAACGTTCGCGCAAAGCGGAGGGGTGGGACCTTCCGCGGCTTTCGCGCAGAGAGAGTGAGAAAAGAGGGAATATCATGTTGGATATCAAAGTCACCCGCACCGCCGCGCCCAAGGCAAAGCCGGAGGACGAGTCGCAGCTCGGCTTCGGCAAGATCTTCACCGACCACATGTTCGTGATGAACTACACCGCCGGCCAGGGCTGGCACGACGCGCGCATCGTGCCCTACGGCCCCTCCCAGCTGGACCCCGCCACCTCGGTGCTGCACTATGCCCAGGAGGTCTTTGAGGGCATGAAGGCGTACCGCACCGCGGACGGCGTCATCCAGCTGTTCCGCCCCGACTGCAACGCCAAGCGCATGCAGGACTCCGCCGACCGCCTGTGCATCCCCCCCATCCCCGAGGAGGACTACATCCAGGCCGTCAAGGCCATCGTGGACATCGACCGCGACTGGGTGCCCCACTCGGACGGCGCGTCGCTGTACATCCGGCCCTTCGTCTTTGCCAGCGACGTCGGCCTGGGCGTGCACGCCGCCAAGGAGTATATCTTCTGCATCATCTGCTCGCCCTCCGGCGCGTACTACGCCGAGGGCATCGACCCCGTGCGCATCTACGTCGAGGACGACTACATCCGCGCCGCCCCCGGCCTGACCGGCTTTACCAAGTGCGGCGGCAACTACGCCGCCTCCATCAAGGCCGGCGAGCTGGCCGAGGAGCAGGGCTACGCCCAGGTGCTGTGGCTGGACGGCGTCGAGAAGAAGTACGTCGAAGAAGTGGGCAGCATGAACATCATGTTCAAGATCGACGGCAAGGTGTACACCGCCGCCACCGTCGGCACCGTGCTGCCCGGCGTCACCCGCCGCAGCTGCATCGAGCTGCTGAAAGACTGGGGCTATGAGGTCATCGAGGGCAAGCTGGCCATCGCCGACGTCATGGCCGCCG
>CALXGZ010000122.1 GCA_944387975.1 uncultured Faecalibacterium sp. | reverse complement strand
CAAGCGGACATTGGTCCTCATCGCGCCGAAAGCGCGGGGACATATCCCTTCACTGTCAGTAATTCTTTCGCCCGGTTCGTAGATCGGACATACTCCGCGGAAATAACCCGCATCGGCTCACGCCGTGCGGCAACCTCCCGCCTCAACGCATATCGTGGCCTGCACGCTTGTATCGCACAAGCCCTTTGCAGCCGTCAGATATTCTACCATATCCGGCCGGATTTTGCAAGCCCTTTTTTGAAAAAAGTCAAACTTTTTTGCGCAGCGACGCCGATGCGCGGCGCCGCCCCGCCGCCCTCTTATAATACTATAACTCTCGCCCCGGCGCAAGAGGGCATTTCCACGAAATACACAAAAATGCCGCCCGTTTTTTGTCGGGCGGCACAAAAGTCATTTCTTTTTCAGCCTCTCCGCCAGGCCCGGGTCCGGGGTGATGTACGCCGTCTCGTACTTATCGTACAGCACCATGCCGGGCTTGAGGCCGGCGGTCTTGCGGATGTTCTTCACCTCGGTGTAGTCCACCGCCACCTTGACGCCCTTGGCCTGGCTGGAGTGCAGCACCGCCAGCTGGGCGGCCTCCTCGCGGGTGCGGTCGGGGATGTCGCGGCCGCCGCTCATCACCACGGTGTGGCTGCCAGGGGCGTTCTTGGTGTGGAACCACAGGTCCTTGCCGCGGGCGGTGTGCAGCGTCAGGCGCTCGTTTTGCAGGTTGTTGCGCCCGACCAGGATCTCGAAGCCGTCCGAGGAGACGTAGCGGTAAAAGTCCGCAGGCTTTTGCTTGCGGTCCCGGGGCTTGTAGTATTTCAGGTAGCCCTGGCTTTTCAGCTCGGCGCGGATCTCGTTCAGGGCGGCCTCGCCGGGGGCGCTCTCCACCTCGTAGAGGACGGTCTCGAGGTAGGCGATCTCCTTTTCGCCCTCTTCCAGCAGGCCGGCCAGCATGCGGGCGGCGGTCTGCTTTTTCTTGTAGTTCTTGAAGTAGTTCTGGGCGTTCTGGCTGGGGCTGTAGCGCAGGTCCAGCGGGATGGTCACCTCTTTGCCGCCGTCGTACCAGTTGGGCACGGTGATGCTCTGCATGCCCTTTTCGGCGCGGTAGAGGTTGGCCGACAGCAGCTCGCCGTACAGGCGCAGCTGCTCGCTCTTTTCGCTGGCGGCCAGCTCCTCCTTGCGGGCGGCCTGCTTGCGCACGGCGCGCTCGTACATGTTGTGCACCGCCTTGTGCAGCTCTTTGCTCTTGGTGCGCAGGCGCTCGGCGCGGTCCTTCTCGGCGTAGTAGCCCTCCAGCAGCTCGCAGAAGCTGGGCCACGCCTTGACCTCGTAGCCGCCGCCGTACTGCCGCGGCCGGAAGAAGGTGAACTCCACCGGCTTGCCCTCGGGGCTGACGACGCTGCACGGGCAGCCCCCGGCGGCGTGCTCGGCTTTCAGCTCCTCGATGGCGTCCAGCAGGCGGCGCTTGCCGGCCTCGTCCAGCTCGCAGGCAATGCGCTCTTCGGGGCCGAAGGCGCGCCACGCCGCCTCGCGGCTGACCACCGGGCCCACCCCCGCCACCGTCCGGCTGAGGGCGGCGGCCACAGGCAGGTCCTTCTGGCAGGCGGCCGCCACGATCGAGGCCGCGCTGGCGGCCAAAAAGTCGGGGCGCGCGGGCTTGGGCGGCACGGTGTACGCCAGCCCCGGCAGCAGCTGGCGGATCTCGCTGTCCTCGAAGTCCACCCGCTTGAGCGCGTCGATGATGCGCCCGCCCTGCACCAGCACCAGGTTCGAGTAGCGGCCCATCAGCTCGGCGCACAGCGTGTTGGTGACAAGGTCGCCCATCTCGTTGGTGCACAAAAAGTCGAAGTAGACGATGCGGTCCCCCGGCTCCATGCGCACGGCGGTCAGGCGGCCGCCGGTCAGGTGCTTGCGCATCAGCATGCAGAAGGAGGGCGGGGTCTCGGGGTTCTCGAAGCTTTCGCCCGTCAGGCACACCCGGGCCGAGCCGCTGCGGGCCGACAGCAGCAGGCTGTAGGTATCGCTGCGGGTGCGCAGGGTGATGACCAGCTCGTCGCGGGTGGGCTCGAATATTTTTGCGATCTTGGCGTCGGTGACGGTGCGGCCCAGCTCGGCCGCCGTCAGCGCCAGGGTAGCGGCATCCAGTGCCATAGGTACATCCTTTCCGCCCTGCCGGCCTTGCCCGCGGCTTCGCGGCCGGCCGGGGGGCTATTTATAAATAGGTAAAGGGGTCGCGGTTTTCGCGGCTGGCAAAGACGGCCAGCCCCGGCACGGCCTGCTGCAGGCGGGCGGCCAGCGCGGCCAGGGCGGGGTACTCGGTGGCGTAGTGGCCCGCGGCGACAAGGCCCAGCCCCAGCCGCGCCGCGTCGATGGCGGCGTGGTGGTTGGCCTCGCCGGTCAGCAGGCAGTCGGCCCCGGCGGCCAGCGCCTCCTCAAAGAGGCTGCCCCCTGCCCCGCTGATGACGGCCAGCCGCCGCACAGGGCGGCCGTTGTCCGTATACTTGACCTGCACGGCGGGCCCTGCCAGCGGCGGCACGCACAGCGCGCCCAGGCGCTGCTGCGCCAGGGCGGCCAGCGCCGGCACCGCGATGGGGTCCACCTCGCCCACACGGCCGCAGCCGTTGGCAAAGGGCGCGGCCCCCCGCAGGCCGAACAGCCCGGCCAAAATATCGTTGACGCCGCCCTCGGCCGCGTCGAAGTTCGTGTGCATGCAGATGGCCGAGACGCCGCCCTCCGCCAGCAGGAAGGGCACGTCGCGCCGGTCCATGCGCTTGAGCGGCGCAAAGATGACCGGGTGGTGCGCCACGATCAACCCGCAGTCCAGGCGCTTTGCCTCCGCCAGCACCGCGGGGGTGATGTCCAGCGCGGTGAGGGCGCGGCGCACCGGCCTGCCGCAGTCCACCAGCAGGCCGGAGTTGTCCCAGCCTTCGGCCAGCTCGGGCGGGGCGATGCGGCTCATGGCCTCGTAGACGGTTTGGACGGAAATGCCTTCCATAAAGCTAACCTCCTTGCAGCAGCGCGTCGATCTCGTCAGCGTCGGGCGTCCCGTCCGGGATGCCGCGGCGCAGCTTTGCCAGCTTTTCCCGCTGTTTTGCGGCGTAGCCCGCCGCCTGCGGCCAGGCCCCGGTGCCGCCGTACAGGGCCTCGGCCCAGGTCAGCGCGCGGCGCTGCCCGTCGTACTCAGCGGCCATGACGGCGTACCAGCGGCCGGCCGCCTCCACCGGCCTGTCACAGACAAGGCGGAAGCCGTGCCCCGCCAGCCAGCGGCGCAGCTCGTCGTGGCGCGTGGCGGGGATCAGGATCAGCCGCGGCCCCGCCGTGTCGAAGACCCAGGGCGCGGCCTCCAGCATCTGCCAGGCCGTCTGGGCCGACACCCCGGCGATGACGACGCTGCCCACCTCCCCGGCAGACAGCACAGAAAGACCGTCGCCGAGCCGCAGCTCGACGCGGTCCTGACAGTGCGCTTGCTCCACCGTGCGGCGCGCCTTGGCCAGGGGGCCGGGGCGCAGGTCGCTGGCGATCACCTTGGGGTACAGCCCCGTGCCCGCCAGCGCGGCGGCCAGCTTGCCGTGGTCGCAGCCGATGTCCGCCACCGGCAGCCCCGGGCGGACCAGCGCCGCCGCGGCCTCCAGCCGCGCGTCCAGGCGCAGCGCCGGCTCAGGCATTGGCCTTGCCGGCCAGATGGGCGTTCAGCTTCTGGATCAGGGCGTCGCAGTCCACGCCGTGCACGGCGCAGGCCTCCTCGATGCTCTCCCCGCGGGAGGCGGGGCAGCCCAGGCAGTGCATGCCGATCTCCATAAAGTAGGGCGCGGTGCTGTTGTCCATGTCCAGGATATCGCCGATGATGGTCTGGCGGGTGACCTGGAAGGGCTCGGCCGTGTGGTTCTTGCGGATGGAATTGAAGATATCAAACATGATGTTCATCCTTTCATGTGGGGGTGTCTATGTGCCGTTCTTATCATACCCCAAAAGCGGCCCGCTTTGCAAGAGGGAGGGTGAGCCAGTCACAAAAAGAGCCCCCGCCGCCCAAAGCGGCAGGAGCCCTTCTCGTTTACAACTTAGTTCTGCTTGAGCCGCGCGAAGCAGTCGGAGCAGTAGACGGGGCGGTCCTCACGGGGCTGGAAGGGAACCTTGCAGGCCTTGCCGCAGGATGCGCAGACAGCGTCGTACATCTTGCGCTCACCGGTGCTGGCAGGACGGGCGCCGTTCTTGCGGGCGTCACGGCAAGCCTTGCAGCGCTGGGGCTGGTTCTCAAAGCCGCGGGACGCATAGAACTCCTGCTCGCCAGCAGTCCAAACAAACTCCTTGCCGCAGTCCTTGCAAACTAAAGTCTTGTCTTCGAACATTGTGGTATCTCCTCTTGTTTTGTTCTTGCCCGCGGAAGGATTAGAACTACACCTTGGTTTTGGGGCGC
>CALXGZ010000121.1 GCA_944387975.1 uncultured Faecalibacterium sp. | reverse complement strand
TTTTGTCTATGTTCATGAATCCGTCATTTCTTTTTGATATCATGTGTTCGGTGGTCTGGCTGGGGCTGACCGTGCACTATGCCCGCAAGGGCCTGCTGGCCGCGCTGGTGCAGATCGCGGGCAACCTGTTCAGCCTGATCGGGGCGCAGCAGCTGGCGGGGTGGGGCTCCGGGGCGCTGTTCGACCGCTTTTTTGCGGGCAGCTTCCGCGAGCGCATCGCCGCCGGGCTTTCGGCGGGCGGCGCGGCGGACCTGGAGCTGATCGCGCAGCGCTACGCCGGCTTTCTGCCCGAGAGCGTGCGCCGCCCCGTGATCGACGCCTGTGAGCGCGCCCTCGACGGCCTGCTGACCGACAACGTCCTGGTGATGGCCGATACCATCGTGCAGGACGTCATCCGGCCGCTGCTGACACCGGTGTTCTCACTGGTGCTGTTTTTTCTCTGCTTTGCCGGGCTGCGCATGCTGATCAGCCTGCTGGTCACCGTGCTGGGGCTGGTCAACCGCCTGCCCCTGGTGGGCGCGGTCAACTGCCTGCTGGGGGCGCCCGTGGGGGCGCTGGCGGGCCTGGCCGACGTCTTTCTGCTGCTGTGCGTGGTGTGGGCCCTGATGGTCATCACCGGCGGCAACCTGCCCGTCTTGAACGAGGCCGCCCTGGGCGGCAGCGTGTACTATACGATATTCAGCCGGCTGAACCCCTTTATGGGCGCGGGGGCTGTGGGATAGGAGGAACGCTATGGTCTGTATTCGATGCAAAAAAAGGCCGGCCATCATCTTCATCCAGCGGATGGAGAATGGCCAGATGAAGCAGGAGGGCTATTGCCTGCACTGCGCGCGGGAGCTGCATATCAAGCCCGTGGACGATCTGATGAAGCAGTTCGGCATGTCCGAGCAGGACATGGACAATATGGAAGACCGCATGGAGAGCATGATGGAGGAGATGGGCGAGGGGGGCAACCCCTTCGCCGCCCTGATGAACATGCAGGACGGCGGCGACGGGGACGAGGACGGCTTTACGCCCGGCGGCAACGCCACCTTCCCCCTGAGCATCACCGGGCAGGCGGGCGCCGGCCAGAACGCCCAGAACCCCCAGCAGAAAAACGGCAAGGCGGGCAAAAAGCCCCCCCGCCGCAAATACCTGGACACCTATTGCGAGAACCTGACCGCCAAGGCCCGGGACGGCAAGCTGGACGACATCATCGGGCGGGACCGCGAGATCTACCGCACCGTGCAGATCCTGTCCCGGCGGCAGAAGAATAACCCCTGCCTGATCGGCGAGGCCGGCGTCGGCAAGACCGCCATCGCCGAAGGCATCGCCGAGCGCATCGCCCGCGGGCAGGTGCCGGCCCAGCTCAAGGACAAGGAGATCTATCTGCTGGACCTGACCGCCCTGGTGGCGGGCACGCAGTTCCGCGGCCAGTTCGAGCAGCGGGTCAAGGGCCTGCTGAACGAGGTCAAGCAGGCGGGCAACGTCATCCTGTTCATCGACGAGGTGCACACCATCACCGCCGCCGGCGAGAGCGAGGGCGCCATGAACGCCGGCAACATCTTGAAGCCCGCCCTCTCCCGCGGGGAGATCCAGGTCATCGGGGCCACCACCTTCGCCGAGTACCGCAAGTACATCGAGAAGGACCAGGCCCTGGAGCGCCGCTTCCAGCCTGTGCGCGTGGAGGAGCCCAGCATTTCGGACACCATCGCCGTGATGAACGGCATCAAGCGCTATTACGAGGCCTACCACCATGTGCAGGTGCCGGCCGGCGTGGTCAGCGCGGCGGTCACCCTGTCCGAGCGCTATATCACCGACCGCTACCTGCCCGACAAGGCCATCGACCTGCTGGACGAGGCCTGCGCCAGCTGCAACCTGGCCCACCCGGAGATCTCGGCCTTCCTGGAGGCGCAGAAGGAGCTGGAAGCTCTGCGCCAGGAAGAGGCCGAGATGGAATCGGCCAGCACCAACGAGGCCATCGACTACGAGGCCGTGGCCGAGCGCAAGACCCGCATCGCCCAGCTGGAGGCCGAGCTGCCCGCAAAGCAGGCCGCCGCCAGCGAGATCGAGGTCTCGATGGACGACCTGGCCCGCGTGATCGAGCTGTGGACCGGCATCCCGGCCGTTAAAATTCGCGAGACGGAGTACGTCCGCCTGGCCGGCCTCGAGGACGAGCTGAAAAAGAAGGTGGTCGGCCAGGACGAGGCCGTGCACCTGGTGGCCCAGGCCGTCAAGCGCAGCCGCGCCGACCTGGCGGGCCGCCGCCGCCCGGCCAGCTTCATTTTCGTGGGGCCCACCGGCGTGGGCAAGACCGAGCTGGTCAAGCAGCTGGCGGGGCAGCTGTTCAGCGGGCCCGACCCGCTCATCCGCCTGGACATGAGCGAGTATATGGAAAAATACGCCGTCAGCCGCATGATCGGCTCGCCCCCGGGCTACGTCGGCTACGAGGAGGCCGGCCAGCTGACCGAGAAGGTCCGCCGCCGCCCCTACAGCGTGGTGCTGTTCGACGAGATCGAAAAGGCCCACCCCGACGTGCTCAATATCCTGCTGCAAATTCTGGACGAGGGCAAGATCAACGACGCCCAGGGCCGCACGGTGGACTTTTCGAACACCGTCATCTGCATGACCTCGAACGCCGGCTCCGCCGAGCAGGGCAGCGGGGGCCTGGGCTTCAACCGCAGCGCCGACGAGCTGGCCGCCGACAAGGCCATGAAGGCGCTGCGCCAGTTCCTGCGGCCGGAATTTTTGGGCCGCGTGGACGAGGTGGTGGTCTTTAAGCCCCTCAGCGGCGAGACGCTGGAGAAGATCGCCGCCCTGATGCTGGAGGAGTACCGCCCCGGCATGGAGGCCAAGGGCATCGCCTACAGCTACACCCCGGCGGCGCTCAAGGCGCTGGCCGCCCAGTGCGAGGGCGGCAAGTCCGGCGCGCGGGACCTGCGCCGCATCATCCGCAAGTCCGTGGAGGACGAGGCCGCGTCCCGCATCATCGACGGCAAACTTGCCGCCGGCGGCAGCCTGACGGTGGACGCCGAGGACGGCGCGATCACGCTGCGCTGAATAAGTTGAATCAAAACAAAAGACCGCTCCCTTGCCCGCGTGGGCGAGGGGGCGGTCTTTCGTTCAGGCTGCGGCGCTGTCCGCGCCGCGGTAGATGCCGAAGGTGTTGTCGGGCGCGGGCATCTCGACGCGGCTGGCGCGGCGGTCTACCGCCAGCACCATCACCGCCAGCACCACAAAGGCGGCCGCGACGATGAGCCACTTGAGCCAATTCGGGAGACGGTCCATGAAGGGAGGCTCCTTTCTTTATTCAGGGCGGCAGGCGCGCCGGGCGCGGGCTAGCAGCTCGCCGGCTTCGGCCGCCGTCAGGCTGTGGGAGAGCGGGCCGGTGCGGCCTTCCGCGCCGGGGCCGGTGTTGCCCGCCTCGGCAAAGGCGGCCTTGTCCCAGTCGGGGCGGTTGTTCCAGGGCGAAAAGCCCGCCGGGGCGATGTGCGCGCCCAGGCGGCACTCCAGCACGGCGGTCTTGCCGTGGGGGCGCCAGGGCCGGCCCAGGTAGACCGTGCCGGCCGGGCAGTCCGAGACAAAGTCGCAGTCCCAGAACACGAAGCCCAGCCCCTCCGGCAGGGTGCAGGGGGCCGTGACGAAGCCGCGCGCGTCGCTGTGGACGGGCGGCTCGTCCACCGAGCGGATGACGCACTGCTCAAAGAGGGCGTCCGCCCCGCCGAAGATGAAGTCGATGCCGCCGGCGATCTCGCAGCCCTGGTAGTACTGCGCGCTGGGCCGCCGCGGCGTAAAGACGCGCGGGCCCAAAAAGCCGTCCTTCTCCCGCTCCTTGTCGGGCAGCGGGGCGCAGAACAGGGTGTCCTGGCTGCCCAGCAGCCGCACCCGGCGGAACACCGCCCGCGCGCTGTCCACATAGGCGGCGATGCCCTGGCCCACCCGCGCGCCGGGGCCGGCGTCGTTCTCGATGGTCATATCCTCGACGGTCAGCGTCTCGCCGCTGAAAAAGGCGGTCCAGCTGCGGAAGGTGTGGGTCGGCCGCCCGTCGGGGTGGGGCAGCTTGCCGCCGTCGTTCCAGACAAGGCGCGTCTCGCCCATGCCGGCCCCGCGCAGGGTGATATCCCGCTTTTCAAAGGCCAGCTTTTCGCGGTAGGTGCCCGGGCCGATGAGGATCTCGGCCGGGGTGTCGTAGGGGACGGCCAGCACGGCCTCGCCTATGGTGGCGAAGTGCCCGCTGCCGTCCTGCGCAACGGTGATGGTAAGCATGGAAGTCAGCCTCCGTATTTTATCTATTTGTTGGCAACTTGGCAACCGGCTCCTCCGGCGGGGCCTTCATCGTGAACCAGAAGGTCGAGCCCTTGCCGGGGGTGCTCTGTACGCCGAAGCGGAACCCGTGCTGCTGGAAGATGGCCTTCGTGATGGACAGGCCCAGCCCGGTGCCCGCCTTGCCCGCGTCGGAGCGGGAGCGGTAGTACCGCTCGAAGATATGGGGCAGGTCCGCGGCGGCGATGCCGGGGCCGTGGTCCTCGACCTCGACGCGCACGCCCTCGCCGCAGGGCTCGGCCCGCAGGATGAACAGCCCGTCGGGCCCGATGTGGTGCATGGCATTGCCCAGCAGGTTGTGCAGCGCGCGATCGATCATGGCCGGGTCGGCATAGACCTCCAGCGGCTGGTCGGGTATCTCCAGCTTGAGGGTCCAGCCGTTCTGGGAGCAGACGGCGTCGTAGCGCTCGCTGACCTCGTCGCACAGCTGCCCCATGTCGAAGCGCACCGGCTCGCACTTGTCCGCGCCGCTGGTCACCTTGCTCAGCTCCATCACGCTGGACACCAGGGCCGTCAGGCGGTCGGCCTCGTCCACGATGATGTTCAGCTGTTCGTCGCGGTGGGCCTTGTCGTCGCCGGTGATGTCGCGCACCGTCTCGGCATAGCCCTTGATCAGGGTCAGCGGCGTGCGCAGATCGTGCGAGACGTTGGCCAGCAGGTCCCGCTGCATCTGGGCCGAGCGCTGCACCTCCCGGGCCATCTGGTTGAAGTCCTCAGCCAGGGCGCCCAGCTCGTCGCGGCGGTCGGCGGCCACCCGGACGGCGTAGTTGCCCCGGGCCATCTGGCGGGCTGCCGAGGACATATCCCGCAGGGGCCGGGTGAACCACTGGCTGAACAGCCACGCCGCCGCCAGCGCAAAGGCGAAGACCAGCGCCGCGATCAGCGGCAGCATATCGCTCAGCACCTGGCCGGCCTCGGCCACGTGCACCAGGCTGGTGGAGACCAGGACCGAGTAGGCGCCGTCCCGGCTCATGCGGCCCACCACCACCTGGGACGAGCCGCCGCTGGTGTTCAGCACCTGGGTCAGCTGGCCGCCGCTGCGGCAGGCGCGGCGTATCTCGATGACGGTGGACTTGTCCCACGAAAAGCCGCTGTCCGAGCGCGCCGACAGCGTGCTGTTATGTAGCAGGCAGGGGTAGAGGTTCTCGATGGTGATGACGCTGCGCAGGGTCGAGTCCGAGATATCGACGCAGAAGTTCGTCAGCTGGGTGTTGGCCGAGAGGTTCTCGTACAATCTGGTGCGGAAGTTGCTGTCCACCAGCAGCACGCCGAAGTCCCAGCTGGAGATATCCGCGCCCTCGTCCTGGGTCTCGGCGATGAGGGCGACGATCTCGTCGGCCTGGCTGGACAGCTGCGCCTCGATGCGCCGGTTATACAGCGGCTCGAGCATTTGGGTGGACAAAAACCAGTACAGCCCCAGCAGCAGCAAACAGATGAAGGCCAGAAAGAGCATCAGCTGGGCGCGGATGCCCGGCGAAGGCGCGCGGCGCCGCTTCATACCGCGGCCCCGTCAGCGCCGGGCGTCGGGGTCGAACTTATAGCCGATGCCCCACACCGTGACGATGTAGCCGCGGCAGGCGCCCAGGTGGCCGCGCAGCATCTTGACGTGGGTATCGACGGTGCGGTCCTCGCCGAAATAGTCGTAGTTCCACACCTTTTGCAGGATCTTCTCGCGCGAGAGGGCGATGCCCTTGTTCGACGCCAGAAAGACCAGCAGGTCGAACTCCTTGGGGGTGAGGTTGACCTCCTCGCCGCCGACCTTGACGGTGTGGCTGGCCGTGTCGATGGACAGCTCGCCGAAGGTCATCACCGAGGGCGCGGCCCCGGTGCGGGCCAGCGTGCGGTTGAGCACCGCCTTGACGCGGGCCACCAGCTCCCGCGGGGAGAAGGGCTTGACCACATAGTCGTCCGCGCCGCCCTCCAGGCCGGCCAGCTTGTCGTACTCCTCGCCCCGGGCCGTCAGGATGATCACCGGGGTGTTGATATGGCGGCTGCGCATCTCGCGCAGGCAGGTCATGCCGTCCATGAAGGGCATCATCAGGTCGAGGATGACCAGGTCGAAGTGGGCGCTGCTGACCTGGGCCAGCGCGGCCGAGCCGTCGGCGGCCTCCTCGCAGGTATAGCCCGCGTACTGCAGGTGCTCGCGGATCAGTTCCCGGATGCGGGGTTCGTCATCGACGATCAATATTTTAGCCATAAGGCGGGGGTCCTCCATTTCCTGAAATCAAAGCTGCCCACGGCAGCCCGGACGCACGGTCCGTGTCACCTCTTATAATAATACGGACAATGTGAAGAAGTGTGAACAATGGGTGAATCCTTTGGAAAAGATGCCTCCATCTTGCATCCCAAGGGCCGGATGTGTATACTTGGGGTGGCCCCCGTATCCGGCGGGCCCAAAAAACAGAAAGGATACCTGCCCATGCGTTTGGGATTGACCGAACTATTGCTTTTACTGATCATCGCGCTGCTGGCCTTCGGGCCGGGGGTGGCGCGGTGGATGGAGCGCTGGTCGCGGCGGGCGCAGGCCAGCCGCGCCGGCGAGGCCCGCCGCCGCGCCGCCTGGGAGGCCGAGCGCCGGGCCCGGCGGGAACTGATCCTGCACCGCTTCCAGATCGCGGGGTGGGCTTTCCTGGCGGCGCTGGCGCTGGCGCTGACGTACACGCTGGGCTTCCGGCCCATCGTGGCCGAGCCCCAGAGCTACGCCCTGCCGGCCGCCGCCGCACAGCCCGACGCGCCCGGCGTCGTGCCCACCGGCGCGCTGGCCCTGGAGGGCTACGCCGCCCCCGACTGCATCCAGGCGCGGGACGGCTGGCTGTACCTGGCCGCCCGCCCGCTGGAGGGCGCGGGCAGCGCCCTGCTGCGCCTGCGGGAGGACGGCAGCGGCCTGGACGTGGTGCTGGAAGAGGAGCGGCCCATCACCGCCTTTGCCTTTGACGGCGCGGGGGATATCTGGTACGCCGTCCTGACCGGGGAGGGCGGGGCGCTGTGCCGCGCGACCCACGACGGCTGGGGCGCGTCCACCCAGCAGGTGGTCACGCAGATCGACGGGCGGCCCCTGGGCTGCCTGACGGCGGTGGCCGCCGGCGCGGACGGCGTCTATTTTGCCGAGGCGGCCGCCTACGCGCTGGATACGGTGGAGGACACACTGCGCGCCGAGCTGATCGCCCACAGCGCCAGCGGCCGCGTCTACGTCTACGAGCCCGCGGCCCGCAGCGTCCAGCTGGTGCTGCAGGGGCTGGCCGGGGCGTCCGGGCTGGCCCTGGCGCCCGACGGGGCCGCGCTCTACGCTGCGGACCTCGGCAGCCGCTGCATCTGGGCCGTGGACCCCGCCGCCCGGGACCTGACCGCCGGGGGCAGGGGCTGCGCGCTCTTCGCGGGGGGGCTGCCCGGCTACCCCGCCGCCCTGGCCGCCGACGCCGAGGGCAGCGTCTATGCCAGCTACCAGTGGGCCCAGGCCGGCTGGCTGGAGGACCGCGCTGCGGACCCGGGCCTGCGCGGCGTGGCGGCGCGTTTGCCCCGCAGCGTGCAGCGCGGGCTGTTCCGCGCCTGCGAGACGGCGGCCCAGCGCTTTGACGCCGCCGGCCGCCTCGAGACCGACTACGCCGCGGCCGGCGGCACGGCGGAGGTATCCGGCCGGGCCCTGGCCCCCAGCGGCAACCGGCTGTACCGGCCCGGCAGCGCGGCGGGGCTGACTTACTACCGATTTTAAGCGAAAAAGAGGCGTATCATCATGACAGAACAGGAAAAGAAGGACATCGCCCGGCAGGCGCGGCAGGCTGCCGTCGAGCTGCTGGCCTCGGCGGGGCTGCGCCGGGGGGACGTGTTCGGGGTGGGCTGCTCGTCCAGCGAGATCGTGGGCGGGCGCATCGGCCACGACAGCAGCATGGAGGCCGCCGCGGCCGTCTACGAGGGCGTCGCCCCCGTCCTGGCGGAGCGGGGCGTGTGGCTGGCGGCCCAGTGCTGCGAGCATCTCAACCGCGCCCTCATCCTCGAGCGGGCCGCCGCCGCGGCCTACGGCTGGGAGGAAGTCTGCGTCGTGCCCCGGCCCCACGCCGGCGGCAGCTGGGCCACCACCTGCTGGCGGCACTTCGAGCAGCCGGTGGCCGTCGAGGCCATACGCGCCCACGCCGGCATTGACATCGGCGGCACGCTGATCGGCATGCACCTGCGGCCGGTGGCGGTGCCGGTGCGCCTGTCGCTGGACCACATCGGCCGGGCGATCCTGCTTTGCGCCCGCACCCGCCCCAAGCTGATCGGCGGCGAGCGCGCAAAATACACCGAGGAGGATTGAATCAGGATATGCCGGAACGGAATTTGGAACAAATGGCCGAAGCGGTGGCGGAGATCCGCCGCAAAATGGCGGACGCAGCCCGCGAGGCCGGGCGCGACCCCGCCAGCGTACAGCTGTGCGCCGCCTGCAAGACCCACACCCCCGCCGCCATCGCCCTGAGCGCGGGCCTCGCCATCGACCTCTTTGGCGAGAACCACGTCCAGGAGCTGTGCGCGAACTACGAGGCCGGGGCCTACTGCGGCAAGCCGGTGCACTTCATCGGCCATTTGCAGACGAACAAGATCAAAAAGGTGCTGGGCAAGGCGGCTTTGATCCAAAGCGTGGACAGCCCCCGCCTGCTGGCCGCCCTCGAAAAGGAAGCGTCCAAGCTGGATATGACCCAGGATATTCTACTGGAAGTGAACATCGGGCAGGAGGCCAGCAAGACCGGCGTGCCGCCCGAGGCGCTGTGGGCCCTGCTGGACGAGGCCGCGGCCCAGCCCCACCTGCGGGTGCGCGGGCTGATGGCCATCCCGCCCGTCAACGCGGACGACGCCGAGAACCGCGCCCTGCTGCGGCAGGTGTACGGGCTCTTTGTCCGGGCGGGGGAGCGCGGCTACGCCAACGTGCAGATGGACACCCTTTCGATGGGCATGAGCGGCGACTATGAGAACGCCATCCGCGAGGGGGCGACCATCGTGCGCATCGGCACGGCCATTTACGGCGCGCGGGACTACGGCCCCAAAGCCTGAACACAAGGTAAAAAATGAGGAGAAAATAACATGGTGGATTTGAACGACGTCGAAAAACCGAAGTATGGCGACCCCAACCGCCGCCATACCTCGGCGGCCGAGCTGCTGCGGCGCTTTTGGCCCTATGAAAAGAAGTACTGGCGCACGATGGTGATGGACCTGTTCTGCGCGGCGCTGACCTGCCTGTGCGACCTGGTGCTGCCGCTGATCTTGCGCTACATCACCAACACCGCCGTCAACGACCTGGCGGCCCTGACGGTGGGGGTGGTGCTGAAGCTGGGGCTGCTGTACTTCGTGCTGCGCATCATCGACGGGCTGGCGGCCTACTATATGTCCGACATGGGCCACGTGATGGGCGTCTACATCGAGACGGACATGCGCCGGGACGCCTTCGCGCATTTGCAGCGGCTGAGCGTGGGCTATTACGCGAACAATAAGATCGGCCAGATCATGGGCCGCATCACGAACGACCTGTTCGACGTGACCGAGTTCGCCCATCACTGCCCGGAGGAATTCTTCATCGCGGCGGTCAAGATCGTGGCCAGCTTCATCATCCTCAGCCGCTGCAGCCTGGGGCTGACGGCGCTGCTGTTCCTCTGCGTGCCGCTGATGGGCGTGGTGTCCGTCCGGCTGAACACCAAGCTGCGGGCCACCCAGCGGGCCCAGCGCGTGCAGGTCGGCGAGCTGAACGCCCAGATCGAGGAGAGCCTGCTGGGCGAGCGCGTGGTCAAGGCCTTCTGCGCCGAAAAGACCGAGAACGCAAAGTTCGAGGCCGGCAACGGCACCTTCCAGCGCCTGAAAAAGAACAGCTACAAGGTGATGGCGGCCTTCCAGACCTCGACCCGCCTGTTCGACGGCCTGATGTACCTGGTCACCATCCTGGGCGGCGGCATCTTCGTGGTCAAGGGCTGGATCACTCCCGGCGACCTGGTGGCGTACTCCCTGTACGTTTCCACCCTGATCGCCACCATCCGGCGCATCGTCGAGTTTGCCGAGCAGTTCCAGCGGGGCATGACCGGCATCGAGCGCTTCTTTGAGATTTTGGACACCCCCATCGACATCGAGGACGCGCCCGGCGCGGTGCCCCTCAAACCGGGCCCCGGCGCCATCCGGTTCGACCATGTCAGCTTCGAGTACCCGGATGACCACAACAAGGTGCTGCGCAATGTGAGCATCGACATCCCGGCCGGCCAGCGGCTGGCCCTGGTGGGCCCGTCGGGCGGCGGCAAGACCACCCTGTGCAACCTGATCCCCCGCTTTTACGATGTGACGGCGGGCCGCATCTTCATCGACGGGCAGGACATCCGCAAGGTGACGCTGGAAAGCCTGCGCGCCGCCA
>CALXGZ010000120.1 GCA_944387975.1 uncultured Faecalibacterium sp. | reverse complement strand
CAAAATGGAATAGGCGTCCTCCGCAATTCGGCCGCCCCCATCCAAATCCGCTCTTTCATATCCATAGGAACAGTTTTGGATCAGCCAGTCGTAGCAGCCCCGCAGGGTCTCATAAGGGGTGGAGCCGCCCACCTGAGCCAGCACCTGATCCGCCAGATTCAGCAGCGGTTCCGGCCAGCTGCGGTCGGGCGTGAGCGCCGCATTGCCCAGCCGCGCCTGGGCGCTGGTGAGCTGCAGCTGGTTCTGGTAGGCCTGCTGCGCATTTTCCTCCAGCACAAAGGGCTGGCCCGTCCGCAGCGAATAGGCCGCCCGCCCCTCGGCTGCGCCATAGTTCAGATAGTGCAGGTACAGCTCGTCCTGATGGATGTCCGGCCCATACGCCCGCAACAGGTCCGGGTTGTCGCTGGCGTAGCGCGCAAAATCGAAGTCGCGCATGGGGTCCGCCGCGCTGGCCCCCACAGCCAGCAGCGCACAGCCTGTCAGCAGCAGCGTCAGGCAAAGCAGCATGTGGTAAAGGCGTTGTTTCATCATCTTGCATCCTCCTCACTGTACCGCTCCGGAAAGGCGGCGGTTCTTTGCTACAAGGATAGCAGAAACAGTGGGAAGAGTAAAGCTTTCTGCGCAGATTTGTTATATTATCTCTCCTTTTGAACACCGCCGATTTCATCTGCCGCTACGGTCTGATCCATGTAGATCACCCCACCCTCAAGCGCACCGTCAAGGACTCCGGCTGGTGGTATCGGGATGTTATTGCGGCGGGTGGGGAAAATTTATAACGTACAGGCAGGCGCCTGGATATCCCATTGACGCCTCTGCCCCTTCTCATGGTATCCTCTATCCCATACCAACCACTTTAGCGCAATAAATAGCCGCCCGCCCTTGCATCCGCCTGCCCGATTTGTTATAGTAATGTCAAACAGAAATGCAGAGGAGATGAGGCGGGATGTTCCGCATCGCTACGATCGAGGACCGCCCGGAGGAGACCCGGCGGCTGTGCCAATATCTGGAGCGCTATAGCCGGGAGGCCGGGGAAGAGTTCTGCCACGAGCACTTTTCCAACGCGCTGGATTTTCTGGAGAAGGGCTGCGGCCGCTTCGATATCGTGTTCATGGACGTGTGCCTGCCGGGGGTCGACGGGCTGGAGGCGGCACGCCGGCTGCGGCAGGCCGACCAGAAGGCCGTACTGATCTTTGTCACCGGCATGGCGCAGTACGCGGTGGACAGCTACGAGGTGGGCGCGCAGGATTACCTGGTCAAGCCCGCCCAGTATGCCGACTTTGCCCGCAAGCTGGCCCGCGCCCTGGCCCGCTGCCGCCGGGAGAGCGACGCGCTGGTCGTCGTGCAGCAAAGCGGCGTGCAGCGGCTGCTGCTGCGCAGCATCCTTTACATCGAGGTGCAGGGGCACCGGCTGGAATTCCACACCGACGGGCAAGTGGTGGCCGGTACGGGTACCCTGACCGAGACCGAGGCCAAGCTGCGCGGCAAGGGCTTTTTGCGCTGCAACAAGTGCTTTTTGGTCAATGCGGCCCACATCCAGGCGGTGCGCGGCTATGAGCTGCTGCTGACCAGCGGCGAGACGCTGCAGATCAGCCGCCCGCGCAAAAAGGCCTTTATGAGCGAGCTTGCGGAAGCGATGGGGAATGGGATCGTCTTATGACTGAACGGGTATTGGATGGGGCTTACGCCTTTTTTGAGGCAAACGGCTATGTGTTCGAGCTGGTGTTGGCGGCGGCCGCTTTTAGCTGGCGGATGCCGCGGCGCCGCTTTTTCGCGCTGCGGCTTTTGGGCGCGACGGCGGGGTTGCTGCTGCTCTCGATGGGGTACAACGCCCTGCGGCTGTCCGGCGTCTGGGCAGGCTGCGTCAAAACGGTATTGCTGATGCTGCTGTGCGTACCGGGGCTGTGCTTTTGCTGCCGCGCCGGGCTCAGCTGGGCGCTGTTCGCCGCGGCGTCGGCCGGCGCGGCCCAGCACCTCTGCTTTAAGGTGGGGCAGACGGCCGCCTCGCTGGCGCGGCCGCTGGGGGCCGCCTCCGTCTGGGTGTACCCCCTGGGCTTTGCCGCGGCGCTGGCGCTGTGCTGGCTGATCTTTGCCCGCAGGCTCGGCCGCATCGAGCGGCCGCAGAGCAGCCGCGCCACCCTGTGGCTGCTGCTGGCGGTGCAGCTGACCACCAACCTGCTGCAAAACCTCTTCCTCCTGTCGCCGGGCATCGCGGACAGGGGGGTCTACTACGTCTTTCAGCTGTACGGCATCCTGGTGTGCCTGTTCATCCTCTTTTTGCAATGCGAGATGGGCTCCCGCCAGGCGGCCCAGCAGGACAACGCCCTGCTCAACCAGCTGATCTACCAGCAAAAGCAGCAGCTGGCCGTCCGCCGGGAGGTCATCGGCGTCATCAACGCCCGCTGCCACGAGCTCAAACAGCAGACGGCGGCCTTGCGGGGTCTGGTCCCGCCCCAGCAGCTGGAAGCCCTCAACGAGGCCGTCGCCGTCTACGACACGGCGGTGGACACCGGCAGCGAGCCGCTCAACGTGCTTTTGGCGGAAAAGCGCCTGCTGTGCAAAAGCAAGCAGATCGCCTTCGACTGCATGGCGGACGGCCACACCCTGGCCTTTCTGCGCACCTCCGATCTGTATGCGCTGCTGGGCAATATCCTTGACAACGCCGTCGCCGCCGCGGAAAAGGAGCCCGACCCCGCCCGCCGCTACATCCGCCTGGAGATCGCCCGCCGGCGCGGGATGGTGCTGGTCCACTGTGAGAACAACTGCATCCCCGCCGACCTGCCCGAGGTGCGGGACGGCATGCCCCTGCCGGATCCGCGCCGCGAGCAGGGGCCCCACGGCTTCGGTCTACAGACGATCCGCTCCATCGCCGAGAGCTACGGCGGTTACTGCCGCGTCGGCGCGGGGGACGGGCGCTTCGAGCTGAACCTGCTCTTCCCGCAGGGGGAGAAAACGCAGTTCGGGGCGGAAAAATGACAGTTTAGGCACAAGCCCTTGATAAACCTCCGATTTTGCCGGAAACTGTATACAAAGCATGATGCGTTTTGTGCAAAACGCCCCGGCGCAGCCTTCGCCTGCACAGCGCATCGGAAGAAGGAGGTTCTATCATGTTCCGCAAAGTCAATCTTTGGCGCGGTATGGCCCTGGTCATGGCGCTGCTGCTGGCGTTGTCGCTGGCGGCGGGCTCGGTCCTGGAGCTGTACCGCACCTCGGTGGACGCGTTCTTTGGCACACGCAGCCAGATCACCGTCACCGACACCACCGGCAGCGAGGAGAACGCCTGGACCTACCAGTCCGATTTCCAGACCGCCCAGCAGGCCTATGAGGGCCTGAAAGACTTCGCCATCCGCGAGTCGCAGGAGACCGTCGCCCTGCTGAAAAACGAGAACGACGCCCTGCCCCTGGCCAAGGATGCGAAGATCACCCTGTTCGGCGTGCGCAGCTACGCGCCGGTCTACGGCGGCAGCGGCGGCAGCGTCACCGACGGCAAGTCCACCGTCGAGATCTTCGACTGCTTTGCCGAGCGCGGCTTCCAGCTCAACCCCTCGATGCTGGCGGCCTACGAGAATTTCTTCGCCGGCAAGGAGTGGACGGTGCCGCAGTTCGGCGGCGGCATCCTGCCCGAGTACGCCGAGATCACCAGCTACAACGACCCCTGCGAGCTCAGCCTGGACGAGCTGGCCGCGCTGAACCCGGCCTATAACTCCGAGTACGACGCCTACGGCGACGCGGCCATCGTGGTGGTGGGCCGCCCCAACGGCGAGAACGGCGACGGCTACTACCCCGGCGAGGCCGGCCTGGCCGAGGGCGTCTCCACCGTCACCGGCAACATCCTCAGCCTCAGCGGCGAGGAGATGGCCCTGATCGAGGAGGCCAAGGCGAACTTTGACAAGGTCATCGTCCTGATCAACGCCACCAACCAGATGGAAATCGCCAACCTCGCCGACGACCCCGAGATCGACGCCATCCTGTGGGTGGGCCTGCCGGGCGCATACGGCTTTTACGGCGTGGCCGACGTGCTGAACGGCACCGTCTCGCCCTCGGCCCACCTGGGCGACGTCTACGCCAAGAATACCGCCGTGGCCCCCGCCATGATGAACTACGGCAACATCCCCTGGGCCAACGCCGCCGGCTTTGACGCCGCGGCGAACGTCAACTCCTACCTGATCGAGGCCGAGGGCATCTACACCGGCTACCGCTACTACGAGACC
This sequence comes from uncultured Faecalibacterium sp., assembly GCA_944387975.1. GTDB lineage: Bacteria > Bacillota > Clostridia > Oscillospirales > Ruminococcaceae > Faecalibacterium. Next base: position 7,324 of record CALXGZ010000120.1, on the reverse strand, counting down.
CGCTATGCCGACATCGTGCTGGGCAACGGCGGCAGCGAGGCGTCCGCCGGCACCTACACGAACCCCGACGGCACCGTGGCCACCGTGGACGGCGTGTGGGATTACGAAAACGAGATGGTGTACCCCTTCGGCTACGGCCTGTCCTACACCACCTTCACCCAGACGCTGGACAGCGTCGAGATCATGGGCAACAAAAAGACCGCGACCGTGACCGTCACCGTCACCAACACCGGCGACGCCAGCGGCAAGGACGTGATCCAGCTCTACGCCCAGGCCCCCTATACCGACTACGACCGTCAGTATGGCGTCGAGAAATCCGCCATCCAGCTGATGGACTATGAAAAGACCCGCACCCTCGCCCCCGGCGAGAGCCAGACCATCACCATGCAGGTGGATATGGCGAACCTCGCCAGCTATGACGCCGAGGGCGCAGGCACCTACATCGTGGACCCCGGCGACTATTACTTCGCCATCGGCGCCGACGCCCACGACGCGCTGAACAACGTCCTGGCGGCCCAGGGCAAGACCGTGGCCGACGGCATGACCGACGGCGGCGACGCGTCCAAGACCTACCACTGGACCTGGGAGGGCGGCGTGGACAGCGATACCTTCTCGGTCAGCAAGACCGGCGCCGCCATCACGAACCAGCTCTCCGAGGGCGATTACGCGATGGACTTCAACGCCTTCCAGCCGGGCACCGTCACCTACCTGTCCCGCAGCGACTGGAACGGCACCTTCCCCAAGACCTACAGCGGCCTGACCGCGGACGAGAATCTGGCCCGGCTGCTGAACAACGACTTCATCGAGCTGAAGACCGGCGAGGATACCTCCGACCTGGTCTTTGGCGACACCACCAGCAGCCTGACTCTGAACGACCTGAAGGGCGCGGATTTCGACGACCCCCGCTGGGAAGAGCTGCTTGACAAGGTCACCGTGCAGGAATTTTTGGACTTTGCGTCCAACGCCTTCCACAACATCGCGGCCATCCCCTCGGTGGGCCTGATGCAGTACGCGGCCGACGACGGCCCCGGCGGCTCCGACTCCCACTACCTGACCGAGGGCGCCTACCAGGGCGTGCCCTACGAGGACGCCGCCGGCTATGACTACGGCACCCGCGTGGCCCCCTCGCCGGTCAACCTGGCCTACAGCTGGAACAAAGAGCTGGCCTACGAGAACGGCCAGATCATCCTGGGCGAGAGCACCCTGGTGCTGAACCTGCCCATCATGATCGGCCCCGGCATGAACCTGCACCGCCACGCCTACAACACCCGCGGCCACGAGTATTACTCCGAGGACCCCATCCTGTCGGGCTACACCGGCAGCGCCGTGGTGCAGGGCGCGCAGTCCAAGGGCTGCCTCGTCAACATCAAGCACGCCGCCTTCAACGATCAGGAGATCAACCGCTCGGGCATCGCCGTGTTCATGAGCGAGGCCAAGGCCCGCGAGATGGAGCTGCGCAACCTGCAGCAGGCCTTTGAGGGCAACGGCAAGCCCGCCTCCTTCGTGGACGACCCTGCGATGGAAAACAGCTACACCGAGGGCGCGCTGGGCGTGATGAGCTCCTACAACCGCATCGGCGCGGTGGCCTCCAGCGCCAACTACGCTGTGCAGGTATCCATCATGCGGAACGAGTGGGGCTTCAAGGGCTACAACGTCACCGACTTCACCGGCGTATCCCTCAAGGCCGCGCCGAAAGAGAGCATCCTGGCCGGCACCAACGCCTTCTGCGGCTTTGGCATCGACGAGAGCATCACCTACTGGAACCCCGAGGGCCTGAGCGGCGACCGCGCCATGCTGGAGGCCATCCGGGAGAACCTGCACTACACCCTGTACGCCCTGGCCAACAGCGCGGCCATGAACGGCGTCAACGCCACCACCCATACCGAGAACGTCATGACCTGGTGGCGCGGCGCATACATCGGCGGCTCGGCCGTCTTTGGGCTGGGCCTGGCGTTCTGCCTTGTGTGCTGCGCCGTCAGCCGCAGCAAATCCAAGAGGAGGGTCTGAGCTATGAAACAGCGGAACTATTCCATCGCAGGGCTTGTATCCGTGGCCGCCGCCGCGGTGGGGCTGGTCTTCTACTTCGTCACCACCCTGACCGGCTACCTGGCCGGCAGCGCCCCGAACTTTCTGGTGATCGCCTGCTCGGCGGCCGCCATCCTGCTGCTGGCCGCGCTGGCCTTCGGCCGGCTGCGGGGCGGCGCGCGGGATGTGACGATCCTGGCGGCGGGCTTTTTGCTGATCGCGGGGATGATCTTCTTCGCGCTGGACCGCACCTCGCTGGCGGCGGACATCTACTTCATCCCCGTCAACTATCCGGCCAGCGAGCAGACGGCCTTCAACCTCTCGGTGGTGGGCATCGCCGGCTATCTGGCGGCCATCGTGGCCGACATGGCGGCCGCCTTCTCGCCCGATAAAGACTGAACTTGACCATTTCTCCTTTTCACCCCTGAAAGCCCGGCCGTTTTCACGCGCCGGGGAAGGAGCGCCGGCGGGGGCTACGGGTGCAGCACGCGGCCCCGCAGCCCCCGGCCCGGCGCTCTGCTTTTTCAGGGCGGGAGCTTGACGAAAGGATACGTTTATGAGACCGATCACGCTGCATACCGGCTGGACCTGCCGCCGCCTGGGCGAGCCGGGCCCGGGCCGCCCGGTGCGCATCCCCCACGACGCCATGCTGGCCGAGCCCAAAAGCGAGACCGCGCCCGGCGGCGCGAACACCGGCTGGTACGAGGGCTTCGATTACCTGTATGAAAACTCCCTGCGCCCCACCGCCGCCCAGGCCGCGGAACAGCTCATTTTGGAGTTCGAGGGCGTCTACCGCAAGGCGGAAATCTGGCTGAACGGGGAGAAGCTGGCCTTCCGCCCCTACGGCTACACCAATTTTTACGTCGAGCTGACCGGCCGGCTGAAGCCCGGCGAGGACAACCTGCTCGAGGTCATCGCACGCAACGCCGACCAGCCCAACAGCCGCTGGTATTCGGGCGCGGGCATCTACCGCCCGGTGGTGCTCTGGGCGGCGGCGCCTGGCGGCTGCATCCTGCCGGACGGGGTGCGGGTGCGCACCCTCTCGCTCGACCCGCCCACGGTGGAGATCACCGCCCGGACGCGGGGCGAAGGCCGCTTGACCGCCCAGGTATGGGACGGCGAGGCCCTATTGGCCGAGGGGGAAGCGGCAAACGGCGCAATCAAGCTGGCCTTGCCCTCCGCCCAGCCCTGGAGCCCCGAGACGCCGAAGCTCTATACCTGCCGGCTGCGCTTCGGCGCCGACACGCACGAGACCGCCTTCGGCCTGCGCACGCTGGCCTGGGGCCCCGAGGGCTTTTTGCTGAACGGCGAGCGCCGCCTGCTGCTGGGGGCCTGCGTCCACCACGACAACGGCCTGTTGGGCGCGGCCTGCCTGCCCGACGCGGTGGAGCGCAAGGTCCGCCTGCTGAAAGAGACGGGCTACAACGCCATCCGTTCGGCCCACAACCCCTGCTCCAAAGCCCTGCTGGACGCCTGCGACCGCCAGGGCATGCTGGTGATGGACGAGTACATCGACCACTGGTATATCCACAAGACCAAGTTCGACTACTGCGAATTCTTCGAGGACTGGTGGCAGCAGGACCTGACCGATATGGTCAACAAGGACTACAACCACCCCTGCGTCGTACTGTACTCCACCGGCAACGAGGTCAGCGAGACGGCCCAGCCCCGCGGCATCTACCTGACCAAGCGGATGACCGAGTTTTTGCACGGCCTGGACGACACCCGCCCGGTGACCTGCGGGGTGAACATCTTCTTCAACTTCCTGTCCTCGGTGGGCTTTGGCGTGTACAGCGACAGCAAGGCCGAAAAAGAGGCCGCCCGGGTCGAGGCGGCCAGGGCCAAGGGCAAAAAGGCCAAGGAGAAGGCGGTGGGCAGCCAGTTCTTCAACAATCTGGCGGGCCTTTTGGGCGACGAATTCATGAAGCGAGGGGCCACCCTGCACGGCTGCGACGTGCGCACCCGGGGGGCCTTCGCCAATCTGGACATCGCCGGCTACAACTACGGCATCTACCGCTACGCCCACGACCTGAAAAAATATCCAAAGCGCCTGATCCTGGGCACCGAGACCTTCTGCAACGACGCCTACCGCTTTTACGAGATGGCCAAGGACGAGCCGCGCATCGTCGGCGACTTCGTCTGGGCCGGCATGGATTACCTGGGCGAGGTGATGGTCGGCTCGTGGGAGTACGGCGACTACGCCAAGCGCTTCGACGCGGGCCTGGGCTGGGTCAGCGCCGGGTCGGGCCGGCTGGACCTGACCGGCAAGCCGCTGGGCGAGGCGCTATACACCCGTGTGGCCCTCGGGCGGGAGGACGGGCCCTATCTGGCCGTCTGCCCGGTGGATCACACCGGCGAAAAGCACAGCCCCTCGGCCTGGAAGATGACCAACGCCATGCCCAGCTGGAGCTGGCGCGGCTGCGAGGGCAAAAAGGCGGAGGTGGAGGTCTACGCCCGCGCCGCCTCGGTCGAGCTGATCCTGAACGGCCAGCGCATCGCCCGCAAGGCCCTGAAGGGCGACTGCCGCGCCCGCTTTACCGTGACCTACCAGAACGGCACGCTGGAGGCGGTGGCCCGTGACGCCGCCGGGAACGAGACCGGCCGCACCAGCCTGACCACCGCCGGGGAGGCGACCTGCCTGCGGGCCGAGCCGGAAGCCGCCTCGGTCCGCCCCGGGCGCCTGGCCTATATCCGCCTGCGCCTGACCGGCCCCGAAGGGACCACCAAGCCCATGGAGCGGGCGCTGCTCTCGGTGCAGGTGGAGGGCGGCAGGCTGCTGGGCCTGGGCAGCGCCTGCCCGTACTATGAGCTGAGCTACACGGGCAGCGTCGCCGACACCTATTTCGGCGAGGCGCTGGCCATCGTGGAGGCCGGGGAAAGCGGCAGCGTCCGGCTGCACGCCGCCGGCGAGGGCCTTGCCGCCAGCGCCGAAGTCGCCATTCAGGAGGTGGAAGCATGAGCATGAAAGACAGCGCCCTGCGCTGGTGGGACGGCTTTGCCGCCCGGCACAAGACCGCCGCGCAGTTCGTCAAATTTTACGCCTTTTCCATGCTGGTGACGGTGTTCCAGTATGCGCTGCTGACCTTTTTGCCGGGGCTGTTTTACCGCCTGACCGACTGGTGCGCCATCCCCTGCCAGCTGCTGCACTTACAGCTCGGCCCGGTGGACACCTACGTCTTCAACTACCCCGTCACCGGGGACGAGACAGGCGGCATGGGCTACTTCGCGGCCTTTGCCATCACGCTGTTTTTGGCGCAGTGCATCAACTTCCCCATGCAGCGCAACGTGACCTTCCATTCCAGGGGGAACATCTGGTACCAGATCTTCTGGTACATCATCGCCTTCGTGCTGATCACGGTGGTGTGCAGCTTTTTGATGGGGCTGTATGTGCCGCTGTGTCGGCGCTTCTTCCCGGCGGCGGTGTACAACATTCTGATCACCGTCATCAACGGCGGCGTGCAGATGCTGATCTACTTCCCCATCTACAAGATCATCTTCCCCGAAGGGCAGGCGAAAAAGGCGTGAGCAAGCGGCGTTATGCGGGGCTCCTCGCCCGCCTGACCCTGGAGGAAAAGTGCGCCCTGCTCTCGGGGGCCGGGACCTTCCAGACGCGGGCCATGCCGGGGCACGGTATCCCGGCCCTGCGCCTGTCCGACGGGCCGCACGGCGTGCGCAAGCAGGCCGGCGAGAGCGACCATCTGGGCATGAACCCCAGCGAACCGGCCACCTGCTTCCCCACGGCGGCGGCGGTAGCCAACAGTTGGGACCCCGCCCTGGGCGAAGCGATCGGCGCGGCCCTCGGCGAGGAGGCCGCCGCTCAGGGGGTGGGGGTGCTGCTGGGGCCGGGCCTGAACATCCAGCGCAACCCCCTGTGCGGGCGCAACTTCGAGTATTTCTCCGAGGACCCGTACCTTTCGGGCAAGATGGCCGCGGGCTACGTCCGGGGCATCCAGTCCAAAGGGGTGGCGGCCTGCCCCAAGCACTTCGCGGTCAACAGCCAGGAGACCCGGCGCATGGCCTCGGATTCCATCGTGGATGAGCGCACCCTGCGGGAGCTGTACCTCACCGGCTTTGAGACGGTGGTCAAAGAGAGCGCCCCCCGCGCCATCATGACCAGCTACAACCGCGTCAACGGCGTTTACGCCAACGAGAACGAGCACCTGCTGATGGATATCCTGCGGGGGGAGTGGGGCTTCGGCGGGGCCGTCGTCACCGACTGGGGCGGCTCCAACGACCACGCGCTGGGGGTCAAGTACGGCTCCACCCTCGAGATGCCCGCCCCCGGCGGGGACGCGGTGCGCGAGCTGCTGCGCGCCGTCAAACGCGGCAAGGTGGCGCAGGCGGACGTGGACGCCCGCGTGGAGGAGCTGCTGGACCTGGTCTTTTCCACGCAGCAGGCCCTGGACGCCGCGCCCGGGGAGATCGACTGGGCCGGCCACCACGCCCTGGCCCGCCGCGCGGCGGCCGAGAGCCTGGTGCTGCTGAAAAACGAGGGCGGGCTGCTGCCCTTTGCGCCGGGCGAGACGGTGGCGCTGATCGGCGATTTTGCCCAGACGCCCCGCTACCAGGGCGCGGGCTCCAGCCTGGTGAACGCGCCGCAGGTAGATACCCTGCTGGAGGCGCTGCAGGGCAGCGGCCTGCACATCGCAGGGCACGAGCCGGGCTTCGACCGGCACGGCGCAGCCGGCCCCGACAAGCAGGCCCGCGCCGCCGCCCTCGCCGGCAAGGCGGAGGCCGTCATCCTCTGCCTGGGCCTGGACGAGGTGCAGGAGAGCGAAGGGCTGGACCGCAGCTCGATGCGGCTGGCCCAAAACCAGATCGACCTGCTGGCCGCCGTCCATGCCGCCAACCCCAACACGGTGGTGCTGTTCCACGCGGGCAGCCCGGTGGAAATGCCCTGGCTGGGCCAGTGCCGGGCCCTGCTCTACGCCGCGCTGGGCGGGCAGGCGGGCGCCGGGGCGCTGGCCGATGCCCTGACCGGCCGCGTCAACCCCTGCGGCAAGCTGGCCGAGACCTGGCCCCTGCGCTACGAGGACGTGCCCTCCTCCGAGCATTTCGCCGGAGAGGAACGCACGGTGGAATACCGCGAGGGCCTCTATGTAGGCTACCGGTATTTCACCACGGCCGGCGCGCCGGTGCTGTTCCCCTTCGGGTACGGGCTGAGCTACACCAGCTTTGCCTACAGCGATCTGACGGTCACCCCAGAGGGGGCCGGCTGCACTGTCACCAATACAGGCGCTGCGGCGGGCAGCGAGATCGTGCAGCTCTACGTAGCCAAGTCCGGCAGCTGCGTCTACCG
>CALXGZ010000119.1 GCA_944387975.1 uncultured Faecalibacterium sp. | reverse complement strand
TGATCTGGACCAACATCCGCACCACCCTGACCTTCTTCATCATCTCGACCATCAACATGGCCTTCCTGTTCGTGACGGCCATGACCAGCGGCGGGCCCAACGGCGCGTCCGACGTGGCGCTGAACTACATGTACAGCCAGAAGAACGCCGGCCTGTACGGCTACAGCATGTCCATCGGCGTGGTGATCTTCCTGTTCTCGTTCGCGCTGTCGGCCTGCGTCAACAAGGCCACCAGCCGCGAGCCGCTGGAATTTTAAGGAGGGTACGCCGTTATGCAGAAAACACAGGAACAAACATCCTCCCGCTCGGCGGAAAAGCTCTATAAATTTTTCATCTACCTCGTCCTCGTTTTGCTGGCCGTCACCATCCTGGTGCCGGTGGCCTGGGTGTTCATGGCGTCCATCAAGCAGAACTCGGAGTTTTACGGCAACCCCTGGGCCCTGCCGGCCGGCGTCTACTGGCAGAACTTCGTCGACGCGTGGAACGGCGCCAAGATGGGCCAGTACATGCTCAACTCGGTGCTGGTCACCGCGCTGGCGCTGGCGCTGCTGCTGATCATCGCGCTGCCGGCGGCGTACTGCCTGTCGCGCTTCAAGTTCCGCGGCAGCAAAGTGCTCAACACGCTGTTCATGGCGGGCCTGTTCATCAACGTCAACTACATCGTCGTGCCCATCTTTCTGATGCTGCGCGACGGCGACACCTGGCTGAAAAACACCCTGGGCAACAGCTTTCTGCTCAACAACCTGGTGGTGCTGGCGCTGGTGTACGCCTCGACGGCGCTGCCCTTCACCATCTATTTGCTGTCGGGCTACTTCGCCACGCTGCCCCACGACTTTGAGGAGGCGGCCTACATCGACGGCGCCAGCTACTTTGCGGCGATGGTGCGGATCATCTTCCCGATGGCGAAGCCCTCCATCATCACCATCATCCTCTTCAACTTCCTCTCGTTCTGGAACGAGTACATCATCTCGATGACGCTGATGAGCTCTACCAGCGCCCCGCGCACCCTGCCGGTCGGCCTGCTCAACCTGATGCAGGCGCAGCAGAGCGCGGCCCAGTACGGCACCATGTACGCCGGCCTGGTGCTGGTGATGCTGCCCACGCTGATCCTCTACATCTGCGTGCAGAAGCAGCTGACCCAGGGCATGACGGTGGGCGGCCTCAAGGGTTAAAGGAGGTACGGCTATGGAATTCTGGAAAGCACACCCCGTTTTGCGCGTCGTGCTGATCGCGCTGCTGTTCGCGGGGGCTATGGCGCTGGTGGTGGCCGGCTGGAAGATGACCGGCGAGATGGCCGGCCTCGGCATCATGGTGCTGGGGGTGGCGCTGCTGCTGGCGGCGCTGGCTATTTACAACGAGCCATACAGAGATAAATAACGACAAGGAGTAATTGCATGAAGGACAAAAAAGGGCGCGTCACCATCCCCACCGACCTGGACGTGGTGCCCCAGACCCTCGAGATCCTGGACAAATGGGGGGCCGACGCCATCCGCGACTGCGACGGCACCGAGTTCCCCGCCGGCTTGCGGGACACCGGGGCCAAGATCTATTCCACCTACTACACCACCCGCAAGGACAACGCCTGGGCCAAAGCCAACCCCGACGAGATCCAGCAGTGCTATATCATGACGGGCTTTGTCACCGCGCAGGGGGATACCGTCACCATCCCCCTGATGCAGGGCATCAGCCCCGAGCTGATGCAGGTGAATACCCGCGACGACCCCGCCCGCTGGTGGGAGGTGATGGACCGCACCACCGGCCAGCCCCTGCCCCCGGACAAGTGGAGCTATGCGGACGGCTGCGTCACCGCGCAGGCCGAGCCCTTCCACGAGTACACGGTCAGCTTCCTGGCCTACCTGATCTGGGACCCGGTGCACATGTACAACGCCACCACCAACGGCTGGACCAACTTCGAGCATCAGATCACCTTCGACGTGCGCCAGCCCAAGACGCACAAGTACACGATGGAGCGGCTGCGCCGCTTCATTGCGGAGCACCCCTACGTCAACGTCATCCGCTACACCACCTTCTTCCACCAGTTCACGCTGGTCTTTGACGAGCTGCGGCGCGAAAAGTACGTCGACTGGTACGGCTATTCGGCTTCGGTCAGCCCCTATATCCTCGAGCAGTTCGAGCGCGAGGTGGGCTATAAGTTCCGCCCCGAGTACATCATCGACCAGGGCTACTACAACAACCAGTACCGCGTGCCTTCGAAGGAATACCAGGACTTCCAGGCCTTCCAGCGCCGGGAGGTGGCCAAGCTCGCCAAGGAGATGGTGGACATCACCCACGAGTGCGGCTGCGAGGCCATGATGTTCCTGGGCGACCACTGGATCGGCACCGAGCCCTTCATGCCCGAGTTCAAGACCATCGGGCTGGACGCGGTGGTGGGCAGCGTCGGCAACGGCAGCACCCTGCGGCTGATCTCGGACATCGAGGGCGTGAAGTACACCGAAGGGCGCTTTTTGCCGTACTTTTTCCCCGACACCTTCCATGAAGGGGGCGACCCCGTGCGCGAGGCCAAGGAGAACTGGGTCACCGCGCGGCGCGCCATCCTGCGCAAGCCCATCGACCGCATCGGCTACGGCGGCTACCTGAAGCTGGCGCTACAGTTCCCGGACTTCATCGATTACGTCGAGAGCGTCTGCGACGAGTTCCGCGAGCTGTACGACAACATCAAGGGCACCACGCCCTACTGCGTCAAGCGCGTCGCGGTGCTGAACTGCTGGGGCAAAATGCGGGCCTGGGGCTGCCACATGGTGCACCATGCCCTCTACCAGAAGCAAAACTACAGCTACGCCGGCGTCATCGAGGCGCTGAGCGGCGCGCCTTTTGACGTGCAGTTCATCAGCTTTGCCGACGTGAAGGCCGACCCCCACATCCTCGACGGCATCGACGTGCTGATCAACGTCGGCGACGCCGACACCGCCCACACCGGCGGCGTCTGGTGGGAGGACGCGGACGTCGCGGCGGCGGTCAAGCGCTTTGTGTGGAACGGCGGCGGCCTGATCGGCGTCGGCGAGCCCAGCGGCCACCAGTATCAGGGGCGCTTTTTGCAGCTGGCGGCGGTCCTCGGCGTCGAGAAGGAGACCGGCTTCACCCTCAACTACGACAAGTACAACTGGGACGAGCACCGGGATCACTTCATCCTGGCGGACTGCCCGGGCCACGACATGAACTTCGGCGAGGGCAAAAAGAGCATCTACGCCCTCGACGGTACCGACATCCTGATCCAGCGCGAGAAGGAAGTGCAGCTGGCCGCCCACGACTACGGCGGCGGCCGCGGCGTCTACATCAGCGGCCTACCCTACAACTTCGTCAACAGCCGCGTGTTGTACCGCGCCATTTTGTGGAGCGCCCACAGCGAGGAGGAGCTGCACACCTGGTTCAGCACGAACTACAACGTCGAGGTGCATGCCTACGTCAAGAACGGCAAGTACTGCGTCGTGAACAACACCTACGAGCCGCAGGACACCACCGTCTACCGCGGCGACGGGTCCAGCTTTGCGCTGCATCTCGAGGCCAACGAGATCAAGTGGTACGAGATCGGCTGAGCGCAGCCCCGCCTTTGCCCGCAGCCCCCGCCCGGGGCCGCGGGCTTTTTTTGCGCCGTGTAAGAAACAGGATAAAAACAGGAAAAGCTCTTGACAAAGCGACGTTGAGCGGTTAAACTAGAGGTGAAATATGGGATAGGGCCCCTGCGCCCCGCCCATCATCCTTGGCAAACCTGCAGAAATGCAGGGACGCAAAGCATGAAGCCTGACGCGGCCGCGCCCGCAAGGTGGTTCGGCCGCAATTATCGTGGATAATTGCGGTTTTTCTTTTTGATACGCTTGGTAAAACAGGTCCTGGCTGCGAATGGAGGGTGCGTTCCTTCGATGTTTACGATCAGGCTGGCCGGCGTCGTGGGGGGGGTGGATAACCGCTACCCCTACGTGCGCAGGCTGTGCAGGGATTATATCGTGGAGGGGCAGGCCCCCGCCTTCACCGTCCGCGCGACGGAGGAGGACATCACCCGCCAGCTGGCCGAGGTGGGCGGCAGCGCCCGCCCCTATGGCGAAAACCTGTGTATCTACCGCGCGATATGCAGAAAAATGCCGCTGTACGGCGCGTTTTTGATGCACGCGGCAGTGGTGGAGGTGGACGGGGAAGCCTACGTCTTCACCGCGCCCAGCGGCACGGGCAAATCCACCCACGTGCGGCTGTGGCTCCAGCACTTCGGCCCGCGCGCCCGGGTGCTGAACGGCGACAAGCCCCTGCTGCGCTTTGAGGGCGACACGCTCTACGCCTGCGGCACCCCCTGGCAGGGCAAGGAGAACCTGGGCTGCAACGAGATGCGGCCGGTGCGGGGGGTCTGCTTCCTCGAGCAGGCGGCGGAGAACCGCATCCGCCGCCTCTCCGCCAGCGAGGCCGGCCGGCTGATCTTCCGGCAGGTGCTGATCCCCCCGGAGGAGGACGCCTTCGACTGCTTCTGGTCGATGCTGGACAAAATGCTGGCCACCGTCGACTTTTACCTGCTGCAATGCAACTGCGAGCCTGCGGCCTCGCGGCTGTCGTACCTGACCATGAGGAGGAAAAAGAATGCTGAAGACCAAGAAGGGCTTCCTGCTGCGCCGTCTGGGCAATGAGGCGATGGTGGTGGCCATCGGCGAGGCCAGCAAGAGCTTCAACGGGATGATCCGCCTGAACGACACCGGCGCGTTCTACTGGAAGGAGCTGGAAAAGGGCTCCTCCGAGGACGACCTGACCGCCAAGACCCTGGAGCGCTACGACGGCGTGGACGAGGCCGCCGCACGGCAGGACGTGCGGGCCTTCCTGGCCAGTGTGGCGGTGGCGCTGGATGAGCTACCGGACGCTTGAGCAGGAGCTGGCAGAGGCGGGGCTGGCCGTCTCCTACACGGTAGGGGACAGCATGGAGCCGCTGCTGCACGACCGCCGCAGCACCGTCGCGGTCAGCGCGCCCGCCAGGGCCCTTGTGCGCGGGGATGTGGCGCTCTACCGCCGCCCCACCGGCGAGTGCGTGCTGCACCGGGTGGTGCGGGTGGGCCGGGACGTGTACTACATCCGCGGCGACAACCGTATCTATACCGAAAAGGTGCCCGCCGGCTGGGTGATCGGGGTGCTGCTGGGCTACTACCCCGACGAGGGCGACAGCTTCGTCTCCTGCGGCAGCCCGGAGGACCTGGCCTACCGCCGCACCCTGCCGCTGCGCTACGCGCGGCTGTGGCTGCGCGCCTTCCCCGGCCGCGCCAAACGCCTGCTGGGGCGCATGCTGCATCGCTGAGAAAGGAGCCGTGCATAGAATGAAAGAGAAGTACATACAAGCCGTGGCGGAAGTCGTGCTGTTCGACAACAGCGACGTGATCTCGACGAGCGCGTGCCAGGGGAATTCCAAACGCTGCAACAGCGGCATAGGTTTGGATAACAGCAACCATGGCAACGGCAACGATGACAAAAAAGATAAATGGGACAAATGGAACTAATTGGAAAGGGGGTGAATGCGTTGACCGAAAAGAAAGAGTACGTGAAGGCTGCCTCCGAGGTGGTCCTGTTCAACAATACGGACGCGATCACCACCAGCGGCTGCACTTCGAAAGACCAGATGATAGACTCGTATGTGTGCGACAGTAATGCTGGCGATTGGGTCTAAACCGACTAACGGGTAGGGAAATGCGATTTGCATTTTCTTAAGATAACGAGAGAAAGGAGACTGTTATGCAGAATAAAACGATTTACAAGAAGGCAGTTGCCGAGGTCGTCCTCTTCGACAACCGCGATGTGATCACCACCAGCGGCGGGAATGGCTGTGTTGTTTGGTCGAGCCAGAACGGCTATGAGTGCCATGGCGGCTTGCAGCTTAGCGGCGGAGATCTGAATCCGCCCCTTGACTAAGGGCTTTGGCCTGTAGGGATACAGGCGGCTCGCATGCTGAGGAATACAGCATCTGCCTTAGAGAACGGCAAACAGATTTTGCGGTCTGTTTGCCGTTTTTGGTACCGGCCGGAAAGGGAAAACAATGTATTACAGATTGAAAACGGAATATGCCCTGCGGGGCTGGGAGGGCATGGCCTGGGTGCTGGTCAGGCGGCCGGACAACGCGACGCACACCTTGACCCAGGCGCAGTTCCAGGTCTTGACCCTCTGCGACGGCGAGACCGAGCTGCCCGGCGGCCTGCTGGATGAACAGCTGGAAGAGGCCCTGCGCCAGTGCGTGCAGGAGGGCTGGGCCGAGCCCTGCGAGACGGCCCGCCCGCTGGCGGAGGACCAATACTACCGGTATTATCATAACCGTTATGTATGCAGCATATTCTGGTCGGTGACCGGTAAGTGCAATTACCGCTGCCGCCACTGCTTTATGGATGCGCCCACGGGCCTGCTGGGCGAGCTGTCCACCGAGCAGGCCCTCGACTTCATCGACCAGATGGCCGAATGCGGCGTGCTGTGCGTGGACCTGACCGGCGGCGAGCCCTTCGTGCGCAAGGATATCTGGCAGCTGATCGACCGCATTTTGTCCTATGGCATGACCATAGGGTCGGTGTACACCAACGGCTGGCTGGTGGATGAGGCGCTGCTGGACCGCTTCGAGCAGCGCGGCGTCAAGCCGGAGTTCTCCATCAGCTTCGACGGCGTGGGCTGGCACGACTGGATGCGCGGCGTCCCCGGCGCGGAGCAGGCCGCCCTGCGCGCGCTGCAGCTGCTGCACGACAGGGGCTTTTCCACGGACGTCGAAATGTGCATCCACCGCGGCAACCTGCACACCCTGCCCCAGTCCATCGAGGCGCTGCGGGCGGTGGGCGTCGAAAACGTAAAGGTGGGCAACGTCGCGATGACGGCCCTCTGGTGCCAAAACAGCCAGGGCAACGCCCTGACCGACCGGGAGTTCGTCGAGGCCATGCTGCCCTATATCACCTGGTACTACAAGGCGGGCCAGCCCATCCGCCAGCTGATGCTGACGAACGTCGCCATCCTGCGCAAGGACAGGGCCTACCAGATCATCCCCGAGCATTACGACGGCACCGAGGCCTGCCTCGACCACTATATGTGCGGCGCGGCGCGCATGGCCTGCTATATCACGCCGGAAGGCCGCCTGCTGCCCTGCATGCCCATGACGGCCAGCCCCCAGCAGGATAAGTTCCCGCTGGTGCAGCAGATCGGCCTGCGCCAGGGCCTGAGCGGCAGCTATTATATGCAGTTCGTCAACGGCCGCGTGAAGGACCTGCTGGCCGCCAACGCCGAGTGCAACGCCTGCGCCCACCGCTACCACTGCGGCGGCGGCTGCCGCGCCACCGCCCTGCTGGAGGGCAACTGCGAGCTGATGGGCTGCGACCGCACCATGTGCATGCTGTGGCGCGAGGGCTACGTCGAGCGCATCCGCCAGACTGCGGAGCAGGCCGTGCAGACCTACGGCGGCGTTTCGCCCGCGGCCAGCGCGACATGAGCGCCGGCCGGCGCCAGCGCCAGGACGCCCTGCGCTGGCTGTGGCAGGTGGCGGGGCGCTATAAGTGGGCCATCGGGGGCATCGCCCTGCTGGACGTGGTGCTGGGGGCTGGCAGCGTGTGCTATGCGCTGCTGTTTGGCAACCTGGTGGACCGCGCCACGGCGGGCCAGCTGCGGCCCTTTTTGTGGGCGGCGGGGGCCCTGGCCGCCATGACCTTTGCCCAGATGATCTTGAACAGCCTGGACAGCCTGGCCGCCGAGTGGACGCGCGCCAGCCTGGAGAACCGCCTGAAAGAGCGGCTGTTCGCCTGCCTGCTGCACAAGGACTACGCCGCCGTCACGGCCCGCCACTCGGGCGACTGGGTGGCCCGCCTGACCTCGGATACGGTGGTGGTGGC
The DNA here is from genome assembly GCA_944387975.1 of uncultured Faecalibacterium sp. Taxonomy (GTDB): domain Bacteria; phylum Bacillota; class Clostridia; order Oscillospirales; family Ruminococcaceae; genus Faecalibacterium. The sequence goes on along the minus strand of CALXGZ010000119.1, from coordinate 7,217 downwards.
CGGGAACCTGACGGACCTGCTGCCGCGGCTGGCCGGCCTGCTGGCCCGGCTGAGCGGGGCGCTGGCCGCGCTGTTTCTGCTGCAGCCGGCCTTCTTCTACATCCTGCTGCCGGCGGGCTGCCTCGTGCTGGCGCTGACGGTGTCGCTGCGGCAGATCCTCAAGCGGCTGCACAAGCAGATCCAGTCCGCCGCCGCCGGCGTGCTGGCCTTTTTGCAGGAGCGGCTGGAAAGTATGATGATCGTCCGCGTCTTTTCGATGGAGGACGAGACCTGCGCCGAGGCCGCCCGCAAGATGGAGGCCCACAAGGCCGCCCGGCTGAAGCGCAACCGCTTTTCCAACCTGTTCAACTTCGGCTTCTGGGGCCTGGCGGAGGGCGGCTACCTGCTGGCGGCGCTCTACTGCGGCTACGGCATTTTGCAGGGGACGGTGTCCTACGGCACCTTCACCGCCATTTTGCAGCTGGTGGGGCAGGTGCAGTCCCCGGTGGCGGGCATCACCGGGGTGGTGCCCCAGTACTACGCCATGACCGCCAGCGCCGAGCGCCTGATGGAGGCCGAGGCCTACCCCGACGACGGCGAAGCCGCGTGCGTGCCGCCCGAAGAGGTCGCGCGCTATTATCAAGAGGAGTTCGCCTGCCTCGGCGTGCGGGACGCCAGCTTCTCGTACAAGGTCTTCGGCGGCGAGAGCCAGTCCTCCGAGCGGCTGGCCGTCATCGACCACCTGAACATCGAGATACACAAAGGGGAGTACGTCGCCTTTACCGGCCATTCCGGCTGCGGCAAAAGCACGCTGCTCAAGCTGCTGATGTGCCTGTACCCGCTGGACGCCGGCGAGCGCTACCTGCGCGGGGCCAAAGGCGAGACGGCGCTGACCCCCGCCTGGCGCGGGCTGTTCGCCTATGTGCCCCAGGGCAACCAGCTGATGAGCGGCACCATCCGGCAGATCGTGGCCTTCGGCGACCCCGACGCCATGGCCCAGGACGCGCGCCTGGCCGAGGCGCTGGACATCGCCTGCGCCAGCGGCTTCGTCGCCGCGCTGGAGGACGGACTGGACACCCGCCTGGGCGAGCGCGGCTGCGGCCTGTCGGAAGGGCAGATGCAGCGCATCGCCATTGCGCGGGCGGTGTTCTCCGGCCGGCCGGTGCTGATCTTGGACGAATCCACCAGCGCCCTGGACGAGGACACCGAGCGCCAGCTGCTGGCCAACCTGCGCCGCATGACCGACAAGACGGTGCTGATCATCACGCACCGCCCCGCGGCGCTGGAGATCTGCGACCGGCAGATCACGATGGCCGCTGAATAAAAGCGCCGTTTATACATTTTTAAAGCTGGAAAGCGCTGCCAGCCCGGAAAAGTGACGAAATTTACTTGACAAGCCGGGCCGCGCATTATAAAATATTCTTAGATATACGTGCAACCAAATTTGTATAGGGTAATGGGCAAACCTGTAGAAATGCAGGGACGCAAAGCTGGAAGTCTGACGTGGAGCATCTAATTGTAGCTGCGAGACAAGATGGTTCGGCCGCAGTTATATGCTTATATAATTGCGGCCGTTTTTTGTTCCCCTGCGCCCTGTGCAAAGGTGATATGGAATGTGGGAGGTGCAGAGAGTCGTGCGACGGCTTCCTTATCTTTTTATTGTGGTCTACCTGCTGGCCAGCGGCATGCTGGCGGCGTATGCGCCCGACCGGCTGTCGCTGGTGGTGGTCGGCTGCATGTGCGTCATCGCGGCGGCCAGCAGCGTGTACTGCGTGGCCCCGGTGATCGCCTTTACCAACGGCCTGCGCAACGGCCAGGACAACATCAAGCGCGCCATGAACGCCGAGGGCGGCACCGCCTGGATGGTGGCCTTGCAGATGGACCGCTTTTTTGAGCAGAAGACGCTGGACGGCCTGTTCCAGGAATACCGCGAAAAGGTGCGCCAGCAGCGGGAGAACGGCCTGATCATCAGCGACATCGACGACAGCCTGAACGAGGACGTGCTGGGCCTGTACAGCTGGCAGAGCGTGGCGGCCCAGATCCCCGGCACGATGACGGGCCTGGGCATCCTGGGCACCTTCCTGGGCCTGCTGATGGGCCTGCGGGGCATCAACTTCATGACGGTGGAGGCCGCCCTGGCCAGCGTCGAGACCATCCTCGCCGGCATCAACACGGCCTTCTATACCTCGATCGCGGGTTTGATCCTGTCGGTCTTTTTCAACGTGTCCAACAACATCCTGCGCAATATCATGAGCCGCGAGATGGGCCTGTTTCTGGAAGAGTTCCACCGCGTGATCATCCCCACCACCGAGGAGCAGAACCGCTACAGCGTCCGCCGCGAGAACCGCCAGATCGTCGAGCTGCTGGAGCGCCTGCCCAAAAAGGGCGCGATGCAGGCGATGGGCAGCCCCGCGGCCCCCGGCAACGAGCAGATCCTGATGCCGCAGATCCTCGACGGCCTGAAAAAGAACGAGTTCGTCTTTTTCCTGCAGCCGCGCTATGAGCTGAACACCCGCAAGGTGATCGGCGCCGAGGCGCTGGTCCGCTGGAACCACCCCACCCTGGGCGTCATCTCGCCGGCGGTGTTCATCCCCGTGCTGGAGGGCAACGGCTACATCACCAAGCTCGACCAGTACATCTGGGAGAAGGTCTGCCAGCTGATCCGCCAGTGGGTGGACCAGGGCATCCGCCCGGTGCCCATCTCGGTCAACGTGACCAAGACCGACGTGCTGGCGATGGATGTGGCGGATTTCTTCCTTGAGATGCTGAAAAAATACCGCATCCCGCCCAAGCACCTGGAGATCGATATCACCGAGAACGCCTACCTCGAAGCCTACGGCGTGCTGAAGGACGTGGTGACCCGGCTGCAGCAGGCCGGCTTCCGCGTGATCCTGGACGGCTTCAACGGCGATTACATCAAGCTGAGCTCGGCGGGCGAGATCGGCGTCGACCAGCTCAAGCTCAACCTGCGCAGCGAAAACCTGGACGGCAAGCTGGAGATCCTGCCGGCCGTCTTCGACCAGGCCCGCACCCTCCGCCTGAACCTGCTGGCCGAGGGCATCGAGAGCATGGAGCAGCTGACCATGCTGCGCAAGTGCGGCTGCACCGAGGGCCAGGGCTATTTCTTCTCCCGCCCGCTGTCGGTGGCCGAGTTTGAGAAGAACCTGAAAGTGGGGCAGAACGGATGAAACGGAACAGACAGCCAGCCTCCAAATTCAACTTCTGGCAGCCTGCCACCGATATGATGAGCGGCCTGGTCTTTGTGCTGATCCTCGTCATCGCGCTGTTGTGCCTGTACATCCTGCACGACTACACCGGCTACGAAGAGTATCCCGCCTCCAGCTACTATGACGACGACTGGGACGACTGGGACGACGATTGGGACAATGACTGGAGCGGCGATTGGGGCGGCGGCTGGGGCGGCGGCGACGGCGACTACGACGAGGAATATATCCCCACCGCCGGCGGCGGGGGCATGTACCCCGACGAGGGCATCAAGTCGGCCGTCTATGTGGAGCTGGTGGACGACGAGACCGACCGGCCCATTCCGGAAGAGAACATCCGCTTTGAGCTGTACCGCACCGACAATACCCAGCTGCAGGAGGGCGCCCTCCAGCAGCTGAACACCTATTACCCGGAGAAGATCACCTACCGCGAGTACGCCACCCGCGAGGACGGCAGCTTCTACCTGCCGGAGAAGATCTGGCATGGGGACTACTATTTCCATGAACTGAACGCCCCCGAGGGCTACGATCCCGCGCCGGATACGTACTTCGATATCTACGAGCTGTACGACTGGCCCGACCCCTACGTGGTGCAGATCCGGCTGTCCCCCTGCAAGAACATCATCCGCATCCAGATGAACGACGCGGATACCGAGCTGCCGGTGGGCGGCGGCACCTTCCGTGTGGTGGCGGCGGAGGATATCGCCACGCTGGACGGCACGGTGCGCTACACCGCCGGCCAGGTGGTGGACATCATCGAGTGCGACGAGGAGGGCTACGGCGAGAGCATCGAGCTCTACCTGGGCAGCTACACGGTGCAGCAGGCCGCCAGCCCCGACTATTACGCCACGATGGAAGAGGACCTGACCGTGGAGGTGGAGCGCAAGACCGGCGCCCTGCCCAAGGTCCACGAGGTCGAGGTGGAAAAGACCCGGCTGCTGGTGGAGGTCGCGGACGAACTGTACGCCGACCAGAAGCTGGAAGGCGCAGTCTTCGTCGTGACGGACGACCGCAGCGGGCAGACCCGCCGCCTTGTCACCGACGCGGCGGGCAGCGCCGTGCTGACCGACCTGCAGAAGAACACCACCTACCACATCCAGCAGACCCAGACGGTGGGCGACTACCGCATGGGCGAGGGCAGCTACGACGTCGTCGTCAGCGCCGACGGACGGATCGAAGGCCAGAGCATGGGCCGGCTGGAACTGACGAACCGGCTGCTGCGCGTCTCGATCCACGCGCTGGATATGGTGCTGGGCAGCGATACCATCAACGAGCCGCTGACGCTGTACAACGAGCAGGGCCAGGTGGTCCTGTCCTGGACGACGAACGGCCAGGGCATGCTCCTGACCGACCTGCCGGAGGGCAATTACACGGTCATCCGCGGCGAGGAGGAGGAAAAGCCCTACCACTTCGCGGTGACGGATACCGCCGGGGTGCAGAACTGGAGCATCTCGATCTTCACCTTCCGCAGCGCGGTGGCGCTGGCCGTCGCGGCGCTGTTCGCGGTGGGCGGCATCTGCCTGATCGTGTGGCTGCTGCGCCTGGCGGCGCGGCGGCGCAAAGAGCGCAGGGAGACCGCCTCTGCCGGCAGCAACGAACAGCAGTAAGAGGAGACAGATATGAGTGACGAAGGAATTCGGATAGGGGATCTACTTCTGACCATCGCGCGGCGGTGGAAGACGCTGGTCGTCCTGACGCTGCTGGGCTGCGGCCTGGGCCTGGTCCTGAACAGTATCTCCTTTGTACAGGGCAGCTACACCAGCTATGAGATCAGCTCATCCATCGCCATCGTCCCGCGCACGGCGACGGGCGGCTTTGCCGGCGGGACGGACTATTTTACCTCCGGCGACTTCCAGCTGGCCGAGGATATGGCGGATGCGGTCGCCTACGTGATGTACAGCGACCGCGTGCTGGAGCAGGCCATCGAGCAGGCGCGCCTGATCTCGGTGCAGCCGATCGAAGTGGCCCGCAACCTGGGCATCAGCCGCTACAACGAGACCCAGATCCTGGAGCTGACCCTCTGGTGGATGAACGCGGAGTCCGGCGTGGAGCTGATGAACGCCATCCTGGACGTGGCCACCGAGGTGCTGCCCGAGACGCTGATGGTCGGCTCGGTCGAGGTGATCGACCGGCCGGCGGCGAATTTCACCCCGACGACGAACAGCTACACCAGTATATGGATCTTCACCAGCCTGGCAGGCTTTGCCATTGGCTGCGGCTTGATCCTGCTGGAAGTGCTGACAAGGCCGACTTTGCTGAACCCCAAGAGCGTAGAAGAAAGCCTGGGCCTGGAGCTGCTGGGCATCATCCCGTACGACCACGCCTACTTCAGGAAAAAGACCGAGCTGCTCAGCCGGGAGGCCGCGGTGGATTCCACAGTCGAGCAGAATTTTGCGTCGACAGCGTATATCCTCTGTAACCGGCTGGGAAGCGGCAGGAAAAAGAGCCATTGCATCTACGTCACCTCGGCGGAGGAGCGCGAGGGCAAAAGCACCGTCGCGGCCAATCTGGCCATCCAGATGTCCGACCTGGAAAAGAAGGTCCTGCTCATCGACCTGGACCTGAATAACCCCAGTTTGGGCGGGATGTTCCTGCGCAATGTCGACTACAGCCGGACCCTGAACGCCCTGTACAAGGGCGAGGCCACCGTGCAGGACGCGGTGGTGTCCCTGACGGGCTACCTGGACCTGCTGCCCGCCGTGCTGGAGCGCAACGCCATCAACCTGGACAGCGCCCTGTTCGAGTTCATTCGCAAGCTGGCGCAGGGGTATGAGTACGTGATCATCGACACGCCGGCCCTCAGCCAGTCGTCCGATATGCTGCGCCTGAACCAGGTGGCGGAAGCGGTGCTGTTTGTGATCCGCTACGATACGACGCCGCTGCCGGTGGTGCGGGACGCCATCGATCAGCTGGACAAATCGGGCATCCGCATTCTGGGCTCCGTCGTCAGCGCCTCCAAGACCATGCACGGCTTCCGCTCCTGGCGGGACCGGCCGTCTGACCTGGCCTCGAAGACGATGCGCGACACGGCCGACGCGGACGACCTGATGCTGATGCCCGCCGCGGGCGGCGGCAGCCAGGAGGGCGAGGGCGCAGACTGGAACGTCTCGGCTTCGGCGGACGTTTTGGACGCGCTGACCCAGGACCCCTTCCGCAGGGACACCATTTCGGACGATGAGGCGATGGACGCCCTGCTGCGGATGGGCGCGGACAGCAGCTGGACCCAGAAGCCGGAAACGCCCGCCGCCCAGCCGGACGCCGCGGAAGCGCCGGCGGCCCCGGCGGCGGATGCCGCCCCGGAGCAGCCTGCCCCCGCCGTACAGCCGGCGCCCGTGGCAGCGGCCGCCCCGGCCCAGCCCGTGCAGGCCCAGTCGGCGCCTGCCCCGGCCCCCGGCGCCCCGGCCCAGCCGGACGCGCAGCCCGAGCCGGAGAGCGGCAAGAAGAAATCAAAGTCTTTCTTCGGGCGCAGCAGGAATTATAAACCCAAACATTGATCAAGACCGCCACGCGCCGTCCCTCTCTTGGCCAAGCAGGGGGGTGGCGCGGCGCGGTATATGGGGAAAAATATGTTTGAACATCAAAAGGAAACACAGACGCTGCTCCGGCTGATGCGGGCGGCCCTGCGCCAGGACTACGAGACGCCCCTTGCGTGGGACGCCGGCTGCGACGCCGCCAGGCTGGAAGCGCTGATCCGCCGCCAAAGCCTGGTGACGATGGTCTACCCGGTCGTCGCGCGGCAGGAGGGGACGGCCTGGGCGGCTTTGCGGGCGGGGCTGGACGGCATGTTCGCCCGCGAGAGCCACAGGGCCATCACCCAGGAATATGAGATCAGGGCGCTGCTGGACGATCTGGAGCGCGACGGCATCGACTGCCTGCCCATGAAGGGCTGGGTCATGCGGCGCTATTACCCCGACCCGCTGATGCGCAGCATGGGGGATTTCGACGTGCTGATCCGCGAGATGGACAGCCGCCGGATGAAAACGTGGATGGAAAAGCGCGGGTACACGATGCCCG